>NZ_JBLUPW010000002.1:0-262546 GCF_048068175.1 Pseudomonas sp. NY15356
GCCGCCTGGTTGGCCGGCGTTGGCCATTTCGCGGCCCGTGGCACTGGCCAGTTGGTAGAGGCTGTCGTAGCTGTAGGTGTTTTCCGGCACCACTTTCTGGTTGCGCCAGAACTGGGTGGCCTCGGCGTCGTTGCGGATCTTCAGCACGTTGCCCACCGGGTCGTAGGCATAGCGCAGATCCTGCAGCACCTTCGCGCCAGTGCCCTGGCGCTCGGTCTTGATCGACGACAGGCGCTGGGTGTCGGGCTCGTAGATGTAGGTGGTCACCACACCGTTGCCATGCACCTCGCGCAGCTTCTGCCCGGCGGCGGAATAACTTACGGACTGGACGATCGCCTGCTCGGCCTTGCCCGCGATCGTCAGCCAACTGCCACTGAGCTGGCCGGTCACGTCGTAGGCCACCCGTTGCAGGTTGCCTGCGGCATCCAGGGTCGTCAGCATCGCGCCCGTGGCGTCTGCCGTGGTCTGGGTCGTATAGGTCTCGGGGGCCAGTCGAGTATCCCATTCCGCCGCCTCTTCGCCCTGCCAGTCGGCGACGATATCAGGATGGTCGGCATCCTTGAGCAGCTGCCGGGTCGTTGAGCTCGGCACACCGCTCAGGCTGATGCTGGTCGTTTTCAACAGCCCGGCCGGGTCGTAATGGCGGGTCACCTGCCCGAGCAGATTATGGTCCCGTGCCTGTTGCGTAACCGGTGCCCAGACGAACCGCTCGGCAATCCGCGCCTCGCTGTCGGCCACCTGCTCCGTCACGCCCAGCGGTCGGCCGGCCTGGGACGGGGCCTCGTACTGCCAGGTACGGGTGACTGCGAGGCTCAGGTCGTCGCTACCGTCTTCGTCGGTAGCAACCTGGGCCACCTCCATGAAAGGGCGCCCGGCGACATCCCTGAGGGTTATCGAAGTGCCCGCATCGACACTGCGGGTGCGCAATGCGGTACCGGCAAGATCCGTCCAGTAAGTGAAATTCGCCAATCCACGGGCATGCAGCCATGGGTCAGCGCTCTGCACAAGGAAACTGCGCGCATCGTGTTGATGATGGGTGAGGCGCCTGTCCGTCGTTCTCGGTGAGTCGGGATGGCGGTGGAACTCGATATCTCGAACGGTCAAGCCGCGGTTATCGAAGACCTTGACCGTAGGCGTGCAACTGAAAAGCGATGTATCCATGAAGTTCTCCAGGACTGAATGCCAATCCTCGATCATCGCCCACACCCGTACTGCACACGTACAGGCATTCCTGATAGGAGGCCACCCAAGCATTGTGCAAGGCTTGGCTATAGATACCGCAAAGAGAGAAGACATCCGAGGTAGCGTTGGGCTCCGGGACCAGCCCGCATCTGCAAGACCCGCGTATGCCGGCCATGAGCCCCTATCGGCCCAAGCACAGCGCCATGAACCGCGCCGCCGCCCGCGAAGGTGTCGCGGCATGGGGCATCAGGATCGAGAAATGGCGTGTCAGGGGTTGTGGCGCGATGCCCAGGCGGTGCAGGGCATTGTCTTCATGACGGATCGACATCGCAGACACAAAGCCGATACCCATCCCCGCCCTGACCGCCTCCTTCACCCCCTCCACCCCGGCGATCTCCAGCGCCACGCGCATCGCCACGCCCTCGCGGGCGAAGGCGCGCTCCACCAATTGCCGCACACCCGAACCGCTTTCGCGCAGCACCACTGGGTAAGCCCCCAGCACGTCGAGCGGTTGCGTCTGGCCAGCGCTCGCCAAGGGGTGGTTGCTCGGGACGATGGCGACGATCTCATCTTCGCGCCAGGCCGTGACTTCGGTGCCCAACGCCAGCTCCTGGCCAGGGGGGCCTTCGATCAGGGCAATGTCGAGGGTTTCCAGCGCCGCAACGATTTCCGAGGTGTTGCCATTGGTGGTGGTGACCACCACATCCGGGTAGCGCCCATGGAAGTCCGCGAGCAGGTATGGCAGCAGGTAGCTGGCCGGCGTGGTGCTCGCACCAATGCGCAACGTGCCGCGCTCAAGGCCGCGCATGGCATCACGCAGGGCCTGGGCCTGGCGGAAGGTGTCGCGCAGGCGCTCGGCATGCCCAAGCAACTGTTCACCAGCTGCGGTCAGGCGTACGCCACGGCCCGCGCGTTGGTACAACGGCTCGCCGAAGGCTTCCTGCAACAGCTTGAGCTGGCCCGAGACGGCCGGCTGGGACAAATGCAGTGCGTTCGCGGCATGGCTGATGTTGCCGTGTTCGGCAACCGTGGCGAATGTTATCAGTTGCTCAGGGGTCATTTCGCAAAAATATCAGCTAAACGGATACTTTGCATCTCAAAGTACGATTTTTTATAAGCTTATAACTGAATTAACGTAGACCTCATCTCGTCACCGTTCGGAGGTCCTACCATGGCCACGGCCCCTGCCACCCCGGCTCTTGAGCCCACCCACTCCACCCGTGGGCGGCTCAATGGCATCCTGTTCGTTGCGCTGTTCGCCTTCGCGGTCACCCAGGTGGCAGCCTTGCCCGCCATCGCCGGGCTGGGCATCAGCCCACTCATTGTCGGTATCGTCACGGGTGCCGTGTATGGCAATGCCTTGCGCCACGGCCTGCCGGCGAGCTGGGCGGCCGGCGTGAACTTTTCCGCGCGCAACCTGTTGCGCCTGGCGGTGGCCTTCTTCGGCCTGCGCGTCAGCCTGCAGGAAATCGTCCAGGTGGGCTGGTCGGGGCTCACCGTCTCGTTGTTGGTGGTCGTCAGCACGCTGCTGGTCGGCCTGTGGGTCGGCATAAAGGTAATGAAGCTGGACCGCGACACCGCCCTGCTCACAGCCGCCGGCAGCGCGATCTGCGGCGCGGCGGCAGTGCTGGCGTTCGAGTCGGCGCTGCGCTCGCAACCGCACAAGGCCGCCATGGCCGTGGGCAGCGTGGTGCTGTTCGGTACGCTGTCGATGTTCCTCTATCCGCTGATAGTGAACGCCGGCTGGGTACCGCTCGACACCCTGGGCGTGGGCCTGTTCTTCGGTGGCACCCTGCATGAGGTGGCCCAGGTCGTAGGTGCGGCCAGCAACGTGAGCCCACAAGCCACCCATATCGCCACCATCGTCAAGATGACCCGGGTCCTGCTGCTGGTGCCGGTGCTGCTGGTGGTCGGCGTGTGGATCAGCCGCTCGCGCAAACCAGGCCAGGCCCAGGGTGGCGGTCGTATCGCAGTGCCCTGGTTCGCCTTCGGTTTCCTGCTGCTGGTGCTGATCAACTCGTTGCAGGTACTGCCTGCGCCGCTGGTCACCTCGATCAACAGCCTGGACACCTTCGCCCTGACCATGGCCATGACGGCCCTGGGCATGGAAACTCGCCTCAGCCAGATCCGCCAGGCAGGCCCACGCGCCTTGCTCACCGGGGCGCTGCTGAACCTCTGGCTGATCGGCGGCGGCCTGGCGATCACCCTGGGTGTGCAACGTCTGCTTGGCTAGGCTTTTTCGGTGCCCCCCTCGTTGCCGCGCACATTTGTCGGTATGGTGGTATCCAAGTAGGAGTTTTACACGCACAGGAAAGACTTAGATGCCCCAACGCAATGTCATCAACGCATCCGTCAGCCCCAAAGGCAGCCTGGAGACGCTGTCGCAACGTGAAGTCCAGCAACTGAGCGAAGTCGGTACCGGCAGTCTGTACACCCTGTTCCGCCAGTGCGCCCTGGCCATTCTCAACACCGGCGCCCATGTCGACAATGCCAAGACCATCCTCGAGGCCTACCAGGACTTCGAGGTACGCATCCACCAGCAAGACCGTGGCGTGCGCCTGGAGCTGCTCAACGCCCCCGCCGACGCCTTCGTCGATGGCGAGATGATCGCCAGCACCCGCGAGATGCTCTTCAGCGCCCTGCGCGACATCGTCTACACCGAAAGCGAGCTGGCCAGCCAGCGTATCGACCTGGAGAGTTCCCAGGGCATCACCGACTATGTCTTCCACCTGCTGCGCAACGCCCGCACCCTGCGCCCAGGCGTCGAGCCGAAGATGGTGGTGTGCTGGGGTGGCCACTCGATCAGCAGCGAGGAATACCAGTACACCAAGAAGGTCGGCCACGAGCTGGGCCTGCGCAAGCTGGACGTCTGCACCGGTTGCGGCCCGGGCGTGATGAAAGGCCCGATGAAAGGTGCGACCATCGCCCACGCCAAGCAGCGCATGCATGGCAGCCGCTACCTGGGCCTGACCGAGCCGGGCATCATCGCCGCCGAGGCGCCCAACCCGATCGTCAACGAACTGGTGATCCTGCCGGACATCGAGAAGCGCCTGGAGGCCTTCGTGCGGGTCGGCCACGGCATCATCATCTTCCCCGGCGGCGCGGGTACCGCCGAGGAATTCCTGTACCTGCTGGGTATCCTCATGCACCCAGACAACCAGGACCTGCCCTTCCCGGTCATCCTCACCGGCCCACGCAGCGCCGAGGCCTACCTGCAACAGCTGCACGCCTTCGTCGGCGCTACCCTGGGCGAAACAGCCCAGCGCCACTACAAGATCATCATCGACGACCCGGCCGAGGTCGCCCGGCACATGGTCGAGGGGCTCATGGCGGTCAAGCAGTTCCGGCGCGAACGCAATGACGCCTTCCACTTCAACTGGCTGCTCAAGATCGAAGAGGGCTTCCAGCGCCCGTTCGACCCGACCCACGAAAACATGGCCAACCTGGACCTGCGCCGGGAGCTGCCACCCCATGAGCTGGCGGCCAACCTGCGCCGGGCGTTTTCCGGGGTGGTGGCGGGCAACGTCAAGGACAAGGGCATTCGCCTGATCGAGGAACACGGGCCGTACCAGATCCGCGGTGACAGCGCCGTGCTGGATCCGCTGGGCCGATTGCTGCAAGCGTTCGTCGACCAGCACCGGATGAAGTTGCCGGGTGGGGCGGCGTATGTGCCGTGCTATCAGGTCGTGACCTGAGGCCTTAGGCCATTCATAGGGGCAGCCTCGCCTGACTGCCTTCTTGCATCGCAGGCAAGCCGGCTCCCACAGGCAAGCGCTGCTTGAGAAGGCAGCGCAGGGCGGGTGGGAGCCGGCTTGCCGGCGATAGGGCCGGAACCGGCAACCCTTCGGTCCCCCCGCCGCAACATCCTGCAGACATTTCCTACACCAAGCAGTGAACCTGCTTCGATAAAAACGGTCTTTCGCTGACGGTCAAACCACCGACCGGTTCATCGGCCCAGTCACCGGGCCTTCTTTTGTCCTGTTTCAGCGAAGACCACCATGCCCGACTTCCGCCCTGCCTCCCCTGCCCTTGCCACCCTGTTCGCCGCCGCCCTGGTTGCCCTCGCCGGCCCCGTACATGCCGAAGAACCGGCCAGCGACGCGCGCTGGGTCAGCGACAGCCTGAGCACCTATGTGCGCAGCGGCCCGACCAACGGCCACCGCATCGTCGGCTCGGTCAAGGCCGGGCAGAAGGTCACTCTGGTCGACACCCAGGGCAACTACAGCCAGGTGCGAGGCCAGAACGGCGACCTGGTGTGGATCCTCACCAGCGACCTGCAGTCGGTACCCGGCCAGGCCGAGCGCCTGCCGGCACTGGATGCCAAGGTGGCGCAGCTGTCCGACCAGCTCAAGACCATCGATGACAGCTGGAAGAACCGCGTGCAAGGCATGCAGGAAACCCTCGACTCGCGCAAGGCACTGATCGACGAGCTGGAAGCGCGCAACAAGTCGCTCAACGAACAGCTCGACCAGGCCCAGTCGTCCCTGCGCGATACCCAGGCACGCCTGGGTGACGAGAACAAGCAGGTGATGATGCGCTACATGGTGTACGGCGGCAGCATCGCCGGTGCTGGCCTGCTCGCCGGCCTGATCCTGCCGGCCTTGACCCGCGGACGCAAACGCAACGACCGCTGGTTCTAAGGCCTCCCCGCGGGCCATACCACATCTGTGGGAGCGGGTTTACCCGCGAACCATTCGACTCGCTGGAGCACCGGCTCGGCCGGTGTTCGCAAGGCAAGCCTGCGCCCACAGAGTGCAGCCCGCCGCCTACCCGGTCTGGTTGGTGACGCCGAACGGGATGTGCACCGAAGGCACCACGGTGCGGGTACCCTTCAGGTGCCCGGACTGGTCGTCGAAGAAGATGTGCGGCTTGAGCACCTGCAGCACCCGGCGCTTTTCGATGCCGCCCAGGAAGAATGCATCGTTGGCCATCACGCCCCAGCTCTTGAGCGTGTTGAGGGCGCGCTCGTGGGATGGCGCGTTGCGGGCGGTGACAATGGAGACCCGCAGGCGGTTCTCGTAGCCCTCATGCTTGAGCTTGTACTGCTCTTCGATCGCCTGGATCCTCGCGATCCGCACGAAGAATTCCTTGAGCGGCCCTGGGTTGTGGGGCTGGGTGACATTGGTCACCTCGTGGGCATGAAAGCCCACCAGGCCATCGCGCTGCATCACGGCTTCCGACTCGTCACCGGCCAGCACGCCATCGAAGTCGAAGGCGATGCGCAGGCTGTCATCGCTTTCGTCATCGTCGAACTGCGAATCGAGCACCTGGCCAGCCGGGTAGCCAGCCTGGATCGCAGCATCCACATGTTTCTTGTCGGCAGAGAGGAACAGGGCGATGTTCAGCGCCGGGATATATTCATAAGGCGACCGCCCCTGCATGAAGATCGCCCGGGTCATGTTCAGACCGTAATGCTCGATGGTCTTCATCACCCGCAGGCCGGTGTCCGGGTCGTTCTGCGACAGCAATACCACCTCGACCAACGGGTCGTTGGGGTCTTCGCGCAAGTCATTGAGCGCCAACAGGCGCTTGATGAAGGGATAGGCGATGCCCTTGCCCAAGGGCGTGTGCAGGTGCTGCTCCTGGTACTTGCGGTACTGCGCCTCGCCCTCGCGGCGGAACACGGCGTCGGACTCGCTGAGGTCGAAAACCGCGCTGGACGCCACGCCGACCACCAGCCGATCATCCACATCATAGGCCACGGGCGGCTCCTTCCAGACGTGGGGCCCAGTCTTCGACCTGGCGTTGCTCGAGCAGGCAATCAAGGGCAAGGGTAGTCTGGGGCATGCGCAATCTCTTGGAGCTATCGCTGTAGCGCAAAGCTTACCCGAGACCAGGGCCATACCGGAACGCCCTGGCGCCCGGCTTCGCCCACCCCGCACGTGCACAGCACGAGTGAGGGGTGGCGAAACCAGAAGGATGCGCTATCTGCCTCGCGCCTTGTTGTAGATGGTCTTGGCGCGGTCGGCCGAAGCCTGGCATTTGATCATATCGCCGGCGGCCTGGGCATCCTTGGCCTGGGTGAGCAGTTTCTGGTAGTCCTGGGCCATGCCGCCATGCAAGGCCTGGCCATCGGTCCTGTGGATGTCCTCAAGTTCCTTGATCTTGGCGGCGCAGTTGGTTTCGGGGCCGGATTCGGCGTGGGCGGCAACGCTCAAGACAGTCGCGATCATCAGCAGTGTCATGGATTTCATGGAGCCTTCTCCTTTGGAAAAACCGGACTTCTGGCAAGCGCCTGGACGGCTCGACGCAGCGAAAAGCATAGCCGTCCACGAGGATTCGGCCAGACGCCAGGATCGCGCGCGGATGCACGCCGGCCTGGGTTAGACTGTGCACCCCGCGCTGTGCGGCGCGGCACGATTCGACCCTAGCTGGAGCTTGCCCGATGTTCATCCTCAGCCGTCTCGACGGCGTGCCCCCCGAATCCTTCCAGAACCAGATCCGTCAACTGGTGATCGATCATGTCGGCGAGCTGAGCAGCGTGGCCATCACCGCGGACAACCCGTTGTATCCGCTGTACCAGTACGGCGTCGGCCTGGAAGTGCACCAATACCTGCAGGCGCTGGACGGCACACGCGGCCTGGCGGTGGAGTTGACCCTCGCCCTGGATGCCGAAGCGCCGGACCAGTTGCTCGGTTTCGCCCTGGCCCTGCCCGCCCAGGACAATGACCAGGCGTGTGTCCTGACCTTCCTCGCCGTGCAGCCCAGCCATCGCCGCCAAGGCATCGCCCGTGCGCTGTTGGCCGACATCCAGGCACGCCACGCCTGTGTCGAGCTCAATGCCTTCGCAGGCCAGGTGCCTTGGTTCGAGGCGATGGGCCTGCAGGTCGTCGCCGCCGCGGGCTCCCAGGTATTGATGAGCAGTACCGGGCAGGCCAGCGGCGCCTTGGTCGGCCGCCTGGACATCGCACCGATCTACCGCACCACCGAGGTACGGCAGATCCACGCCTACCTGGTCAAGCAGCACGGCGACGAGGCCATGCTCGATGCGGAAAAACAGCGCGATGAACGCCTGGATGCTCTGGCCTTGCAGGCACAGGCCTGTGTGAAGCAACGCCAAACGGTGCATTGAATCGCGACTTGCCATACAGCCCCGGTAAATGGGTCTCAGCGTCTATCCTTAGGTGACCCTCCAAGGAAGATGCGCCCCACCGCCTATGAACCTGCTCCCCCGCCTCGCCCTGCCCCTGGCCATTCTCGCCCTGGTCGCGGCCTGTGCATTGCTTGCCTCGCCCTGGATGGGCCAAGGCTTCGAGCTGGCTGACCTGTCCACCGACAGCCAGCACCGCCTCACCCGCCAGCTGGAAGACGGCAGCCTGCTGACCCTGGATGCCAGCTCCTCGGTGGATGTGGAGTTCGATGCCCAGCAGCGCCACCTGCAACTGCTCGCTGGCCAGGTGTTGCTGGAGGTGGCCCCAGGCGACCCGCGCCCGTTCCGGGTCGGCACACCCGAAGGTACCTTGCGCCCACTGGATGCCCGCCTGATCATCGAGCACCTGGGCAACGCCACCCAGGTCAGCGTGCTGCATGGCAGGGTCGAACTACTAGGAGCCGGGCGGCACCTGTCGCTGAGCCGTGGCCAGCAACTGCGCTTCAGCGCGGGCGAGCCCGGCACGCTGGAGGTGGTGGACACCGGCATGCTGCAAGCGGCCTGGCACCTGCAGCGCCTACCAGCGGCTGGCCAGCCCCTGGTCACTACCCTCGAGCGCCTGGCCCGCCATCGCCAGGGCGTGCTGCTGTTCGACCGGGAGACCCTGCAAGGCCTACGCGTTCCCTACGACCTCCCCCAGGACGACAGCGACCAGGCCCTGGCCGACCTGCAAGCCGACCTGCCGATCAGCGTGCATCGCTTTACCCGCTGGCTCACCGTGGTCAGCAAGGTCGACAGGCAGAAATGAAACGCGGCCGGGTCCCCAAGGGGAGCCGGCCGCGTTGTGCTACAGGACGCCTCAGTGGCGCTTGCTGGTACGGATCTGGTGGACCACGCCCATGGCCACCACGATAGCAGCCGCGATACCCGTGGAGATCACCAGGATCTGGTAGTCAGGCATGAACGCCATCACCACCAGGCAGACCACGATGAAGGCGATCACCAGGTAGGTCAGCCAAGGGAACAGCCACATCTGTAGGCGGATCTCCTTGCCTTCGGCCTGCAGCTTGCGACGCATGCGCAACTGCGAGAAGGCGATCACCAGGTACACCAACAGGGCGATCATGCCGGTGGTGTTCATCAGCGTTTCCAGCACATCCTTCGGGCGCAGGGTTTCGCTGAAATTGATCAGGGCGCAGAAGATCGCTACCGCGCACGACCCCATGATCGCGTACACAGGCACACCGGTGCCGGCCCGGGTGATCTTGAAGAACGAAGGTGCGTCGCCACGCTGGCCCAGGGAGAACAACATGCGCGACGCGGTGTAGTGGCCGGAGATCAGGCAACTGCTTACCGAGGTCAGCACCACGAAGTTCATCAGCAGCTCGGCGTATGGCACACCCAGCAGCTCCAGGGTACGACGGTAGGCGCCATAGCCGGACTCGCCCAGGTGCGGGTCGTTCCATGGCACCAGGCAGACGATCAGGAAGATCGAGCCTACGTAGAACAGGCATACACGCCACACCACCGAGTTGGTGGCCTTGACGATCTGGGTGGAGGGGTCCTTGGATTCCGAGGCAGCGATGGTGACGATCTCGGCACCGAGGAAGGCGAACATCACCCCCAGCAGCGCGCCGATCACCGTGGTGATGCCATTGGGCATGAAACCTTCGGCCGTCAGGTGGCTGATGCCACGCACCTCACCGAATTGCCAGACATTGAATACCGCCGCGGTGCACACGATCAGGAAGCAGACGATGGCCACCACCTTGATCAAGGCGAACCAGAACTCGAACTCGCCATAGTGCTTGACGTTGAAGAAGTTGACCGTGATCAGCAGCAGTGTCGTGGCCAGCACGAACACGTTGACGCTGACACCCGGGAACCAGCCATGCAGGATCTTGCCCGCCACGTACGCTTCCCAGGCCATGAGGATGACCCAGTACCACCAGTACAGCCAGCCGATGGTGAAACCGGCCCAGCGCCCGATGGCGCGGTCGGCGTAGGTGGAGAACGAGCCGGTATCCGGCGAGGAAGTCGCCATCTCACCCAGCATGCGCATGATCAGCACCACCAGGATGCCACCGGCCAGGTACGCCAGGACCGCGGCGGGGCCAGCGCTGTGGATCACGCTGCCGGAGCCGACGAACAAGGCGCCGCCGATGACCCCGGCGATCGACATCATCGTCAGGTGACGCGACTTGAGCGAGGCGCTGAGCTTGCTCTCGTGCTCGCCTTTCGCAGTGGTGGATGTGGATGTTGCGTCCATCAGTTATGTACCCCGTGCTTCTTTTTATCCAAGGAAAAACTGTGAAACCCCGATGGCTATCGGTCTCACCTGACATCAGTACTCAAGCGGGCAGGAGGTGTGCGCCAGGCACACGCAGGCCTTCCGTGGCGGCCTGCTTACGCGTCCGGAGGCAAACCTGCGGACGAACTGAACGGTATGCCGGCCGGGCTTCGGCGGCTCGGCGCGCCGCAATGAAGGTGCGAGGCGGACCTCGACGGTAAAGCAGCGAATTTATGATTGTGCATGACGCTGACAGGTATGCTGTGGCGATATCTGACACGTAATGTAAAAATGTCTGGCACACAGAGCCATGCACAGTGGCATGAAAAACGCACTGCACTGTACAGGCCGCCAATGCAATACACCTGCGACACCTTGCCGACGCCGGGGAGCTGAACGGTTGGTTCGCCACGCGAATCGACCGCACGCGCCACCTTGCGATACGCACACCTGAAGGCACCCCAATGCTCCAGCTACATCCGGACTCGTCCACCCCGCTGGTCAACCAGATCATCGACGGGTTGCGCGAGCTGATCGACAACCAGACCCTCAAGCCCGGCGCCAAGGTCCCATCGATCCGCGCCTTTGCCGCGACCTATTCGGTGAGCACCTTCACCGTGGTCGAGGCCTATGATCGCCTGGTCGCCCAAGGCCTGCTGGTCAGCCGCGGCAATGCGGGGTTCTTCGTCAATCGTGCGGCGGGCGAGCTGCTGGACACCCAGGGCCAAGCGCTTGGCACCACTCGGCCGACGTTCAATTCCGAGTGGTACCTGCAACAGATCTTCGAAACCCGCCAACTGCCGTTCAAGCCTGGCTGCGGCTGGCTGCCCAACGACTGGATGTACGAGGACGGGCTGCGCCGCGGCCTGCGCCAGGTGGCCGGCAGCCCGCTGGAGCTTTCCGGCTACGGCGACCCGATGGGCCTGCCGGAGCTGCGTGCCCTGACCGCACAGAACCTGCAACAGGAACTGTCGATCGTCGCCAATCCGGCGCAGTTGATGCTGACCCATGGCGCCAGCCAGGCCTTGGACCTGGCCGTGCGTACCCTGGTACGCCCAGGGGATGTGGTGCTGGTGGATGACCCCGGCTATCCCAACCTGATGAGCATCCTGCGCACCCAGGGCGCTACCTTGATGGGTGTGCCACGAACCCCGAGTGGGTACGACCTGGACCTGCTGGAGCGCCTGCTGGCCCATCACCGGCCCACGGTCTTCTTCACCCAGCCCCACCTGCACAGCCCGACGTGTTCGCGCACACCGCTGGCGCAACTGCATCGCCTGTTGCAACTGGCCACGCGGCACAACTTCCGCTTGGTGGAAAACAACCTCTACGCCGACATGATCGCCGAGCCACAGCCGTGCCTGGCCAGCCTCGACCCACTGCAACAGGTCGTTTACGTCGGCAGTTATTCCAAGAGCATTTCACCCAACGTACGGGTCGGCTACCTGCTGGCCAACGCCGACCTGATGCAGCAATTGCTGCACCTGAAGATGCGTTCGGGGCTCACCACCTCGCAGGTGATGGAGCGCGTGGTGTATGCGGCCATCATCGATGGCCGCTGGCGCAAGCACCTCAAGCGCCTGCGCCAGCGCCTGGCGCAGGCGCACCAGGACGTGGGCCGCCATCTGCACCGGTTGGGCTTCGAGTTGTTCATCGAGTCGGACGAAGGCATGTACATCTGGACCCGCCACCCTGCCCTGCCTGACAGTGCCGCGCTGCTGGACGATGCCCTGGAGCAAGGCATCATGCTGGGCCCCGGGCAGCTGTTCATGGTCGATACCCAGGCCACGGGCTGGATGCGCTTCAATGTGGCATTCAGTACCGACCCTGCGATGTGGGCGCTGCTGGAGAAGGTGTTGGTCAAGCATGTACGCCGAGGCGGGGCCCAGGCGCCGACTGTCAGCCCTGAGCCATGATCGACCCGCTTTCTGGTTACCCTTTCTACCATTAGCCCCACTTATCCTTCGCCATGTCCGACCGCCTGCTCACCGACCGCCTCGATTGGAACCTGCTGCGCACTTTCCGCGTGATCGGGCAAGAGCTGTCCATCAGCCGCGCCGCCGCGCGCCTGCACCTGACCCAGCCTGCCGTGAGCCAGGCGCTCAAGCGCCTCGAGGAGCAGCTCGGGCGCCAGCTCATCGCCCGCCGCGGGCCGCGCTTCGTGCTCACTGAGGTAGGCGAGCAACTGTTCCAGCTGGCCGGCGAGATATATGGCCAGATGGCGCAGATCGGCAGCCTGCTGGAACAACCGGCCACCGAGCTGGTGGGCAAGGTGCGCCTGCTGATGGTCAGCCGCGTGGTCGATGCCCGCTTCGACGAATGCCTGGCTCGGTTCCACCACCAATATCCCCGGGTCGAGCTCGAGATCGAGGTGATGCGCAGCGCCGACATCGTCGCGGCCCTGCAGGAGAAGACCGCCACCGCCGGCCTGAGCCTGAACCGGCGCCCGCAGCCACGCCTGGAGCAGCGGCTGTTCCATCGCCAGCGCTACGCCTTCTTCTGCGGCAAGCACCACCGGCTGTTCGGCCAGTTGGAGGGCGATCTGCAGCAAGAAAGCTTCGTCAGCTTCAGCAGCGACCAGATCGGCGGCATGCTCTCGCCGCTGACCATCTTCCGCGATCAACAGGGCTTCGCCGGGCGCGTCATCGCCTCCTCGCCAAGCCTCGAAGAAGTGCGCCGCCTGGTGATCGCAGGGTTTGGTATCGGCTGCCTGCCCGAGCATGTGGTAGCCCCGGATGTGGAGGCGGGGCTGCTGTGGAAGCTGCCGCCGCTGGAGGGCATCGCCGATGTGGACATCCACCTGCTGTGGAACCGTGAGCAGCGCATGAGCCGCGCAGAAGAAACCTTCATCGAGGCGCTGCAGGCAAGCCTGCAGTAACGCCCGCCTTGCGAGGCCAGCAGGAGAACCGTTGGCCTACCGGCGGGCAAGCCCATCGCCGCAGGCCCTGCGCCGCTGCCGGAAGCACACCGCCCCCAGCCCGAGCACGGCCACGACCAGCACGGCCAGTGCTGCTACCAGTTCCCGGCCATAGCGCCCGGCCCAGGCCGGAAAGCCGACGAACTCCCGGTAGATCTGCACATCGGCCGCGCCGCCGTCATGGCGGATGCTGATCCCGCCCTGACGGATCAGTGAATAGTCCGAGTCAAAATAGACCCACACCTTGCTCGCCCCCTCGCGCCTGATGGCGTCGATCTCGATCACGCTGGTCGGTGCCTGGACGATGGTATCGTTACCGGCATCGTCGCGAATCTGCACCAGCCCCTTGGCCGGCAGGCGGATCTGCACCTTCTTCAATGGGGTTTGGCCCTTGTTGCGCAATTCGATGAGCAGCCCGGTGCGATGGTCCACCAAGCCTGCTTCAAAAGGCTTGGCGAACAACTGCAGGTAAGGCGCCTGGGCCAGCTCGACGAGCTTGTCGACCTGTTGGTGGCTGAGCGCCCCCTTGCCGATGGCGCTCACCTGCTCGTGCAGGCGTTCGTACTTGAGCAGGTCATTGGTTGTACTGATGCGTTCGCTGAACTGGCTGGGGTAGGTCAGGTAGGCGTAGGTCAGGCGCGCCTCCAGACCAGCGTCGTCCTTGAGCAGCGCATAAAGCGCCGCGACCGAGGTCGCGACGACCAGCACGCCCACGAGGGCCTTCCCGACTTTTTCCCAGCTCACCTTGGCGGTTCCTTCTTTCGCTGTGTTGGCGACATGAATTGGCCGGCAAAGGGTGCCAAGAACGACCGGCTGTAGCAAGCGCAAGGGACTCCTGGTGCACCGGACCACAATGAATTCGGTGCCCCCGGGAGGAATCGACACCGTGATGGCGCGACCGCCGGAAATGGCCGACTTCGACCCGGCGCAGGTCTACAAGGGCTTGCCGATCCCGCGTATCGGCCAGCCGGAAGAAGTCGCCAACCTGGTGCTGTTCCTGGCCAGCGACGAGTCCAGCTATTGCACGGGCTCGGAGTTCATCATCGACGGCGGCATGCTGGCGGGGACCACGTTCGGTTGACCTACAGAGGCGCCTGGCAAGGGCGGCGCCGATCGCGGGACAAGCCCGCTCCCACAGGGACTCCGCAAGTCTTCGGTGGGAGCTGGCGACAGCCTGCGATGGGCTGCAAAGCAGCCCCAAGCCCCGAACGGTGGAGCCTCTTCAGACTCAAGGGGCCGCTTTGCGGCCCATCGCAGGCTGTCGCCAGCTCCTACCAAGCAAGCGGAGCCTGGGCCGTATTGGCACGGCCGAGAAGTATTAAACCAATCGAAGCCACTTTGAGCTTGTCCAGCACCATAGAATCTCCCACAGGTGTGGCGCTGCGCAGGCACACTGCGCGATGCCTGTGGGAGCGGGCTTGCCCCGCGATTGGGTCAACGCACGGCGCCCTCGGTCAGTATGTCGGGCTGTTCGATGGGTACCTGGCGCGCCAGGTGGTTCGCCGCGATGTAGCCGAAGGTCATGGCCGGGCCGATGGTCGAGCCTGGGCCTGGGTAGGTCTTGCCCATCAGTGCCGCACTGGTGTTGCCGATAGCGTACAGACCCTCGATCACCGAGCCGTCAGGGCGCAGCACGCGAGCATCGGCATCGGTGCACAGCCCCCCCTTGGTGCCCAGTTCTCCGGCATCGATACGCAGCGCATAGTAAGGCGCCCGCTCCAGCGGCCCCAGGCAAGGGTTGGGCTTGCAGTTGCTGTCGCCGTAGTAACGGTCGAACAGGCTGGCGCCCTTGCCGAAGTCCTCGTCGACACCCTGGGCGGCCTGCTGGTTGAGGCGGCGGACGCTCTGCTCCAACCCCGCGGCATCCACCCCGATCTTGCCCGCC
Source organism: Pseudomonas sp. NY15356 (assembly GCF_048068175.1). Classification (NCBI taxonomy): domain Bacteria; kingdom Pseudomonadati; phylum Pseudomonadota; class Gammaproteobacteria; order Pseudomonadales; family Pseudomonadaceae; genus Pseudomonas; species Pseudomonas sp. NY15356. The sequence goes on from NZ_JBLUPW010000002.1 coordinate 15,365, forward strand.
AATGCCGCCAGGCTGTCGGCGCGGTAGATCACTTTGTCCAGCCAGCCCTCGGGGATCTTGCTGTCCGGCTGTACCGAGCCAGGCAATAGCACGCCGCAAGGGTAGCGCTTGCGGTATTCGGCATCGAAGATCAGCCACGCCGGCACATTGGCCCCGCTGAGCTGCTGGTCGGTGTACATCGCGTAGATGATATCCGGATAGGGCGCGGCCTCGTTGACGAACCGCCGGCCGTTGCCGTTGACCATGATGCAGCGGGGGAATGCCCGCTCGACGAACAGCGCGCGCTGCTTCTCCTCGCCCGGCACGTGCACGGTGGGTGCGCCCCAGGTATGGCTCATCAACGCCACTCCGGCGCCCTGCTCCAGGCCCGCGCGGATCCCGTCGCCATTGTTGATCGGCGGTGCCGCAGTCCATTCGGCACGGGTCGGGCCGGGCAGGTACTGCTCACGCATCAACTGGTTGGCCTCGAAACCACCGCACCCCAGGATGACGCCGAATGCGGCCCGCACATTCAGCGGCCTGCCCTGGCGTTCGACCAGCACGCCGCTGACCTTGCCGTCATGGCTGTGCAAGGCGCGCATCGGCGTCTGCAACCACAACTCGATACCCCGCGCCAGCATCGCCACACGCAGGCTGGCGACCAAGGCGTTGCCCAGGGTCAGGCGTCGATCCCGGGGCGTGCGCCGGCGCCAACGCAGGTCGGCCATGTAGCCAAGGCCCAGGCGCGCGGTGAGCCAGAGCCAGCCGGGTTCCTTGGCCAGGATGGTATGGGCCTCCACCTGGGTCATGGCAATGCGCCCGGCGATCAAGGTCGCGGGCGACGGCGCACGCAGGCGTTGGAATTCCTCGCCCAGGCGCGCCGCATCGAAGCTGGCCGGCTCCATGGTGCGATAGCCAGGCTTGCCGCCCTCGAGCTCGGGGTAGTAATCAGGGTAGCGCGGCACTGCACGGAAGTAGGTCTGGGCCTGGGCGGCCAGGTAGCCGACCATCCTCGGCCCCTGCTCCAGGTAGGCCTCCATCCGCGCTGGGTCGTAATCCTCACCTACAGTCGCACGCAAGTAGGCTTGGGCTTCTTCCCGTGAGTCGCTGCCGCCGAGCCCTTCGATCTGGTCGTTGCACGGGATCCAGATACCCCCGCCGGAAATCGCCGTGGTGCCCCCGTACTCAGCCGCCTTTTCCACCATCAGTACCGACAGGCCCTGGTCATGGGCCCGTAGCGCCGCGGTCATGGCTCCGGCCCCAGAGCCGACCACGACCACGTCGTACACGGCATCCCAGTGCACGGCATGGGTGTTGTCATTGTTCATCGATGCACCTCCCCGTTGGCGGCCACAGGGCCGCATGGCATTCCATGGAAAACCACTATGTCACATCATTTACAATTTGAGTCATTGCATGTCACAAAAATTTGCAGCCGTGCCATTTGCTGCGACAATCGCGGTCGATCGAGAACAGATGAAGGTGTGTCGCCATGACCCGACAACTGCGCTGGGGTGACGCCAGCCGCATGGACAGCGCCGAGCAAGGGCGCCAGCAGATCCTGGAATGCGCACTGGCTGCGATGATCGAACTGGGCCCAGACGGCTTCGCCATCGATGACGTGGCCCGCCGCGCGAATATTTCCCGGCGCACGCTGTACCGTTACTTCGCAAACAAGCACGAGCTGGTCCAGGCCGTGATCAGCAGCGAGAACGCCGCGTTCTTCAGCGCCATGCAGCAGCAATTGAGCGCCTTCGAAGACAACTTCGAGCGCTACCTGGAGGAATGCCTGTGCTTCGCCGTGCGCTACCGCGACCAGCATCGGGGTGGTTTTCACCAGGGCTACCTGGCCAAGGCGGCCAGCCCCGAGGTATTCGCCTACATCCTCGAGGACATCGCGCCGCTGTGGCAGCAGGTGCTGGCCGGACCGTTCGAGGCCTGTGCCGCCGGCCACGGCGGTGCTGCCAGCCTGGCCGACTGCGTTGCCCTGGTGAGCCGGCTATGCCTGGCCTATTGCCTGGTACCCGCCGAAGAAGCGCAGATCCGCAACCAGGTGCGCCTGCTGCTCCACCTCGCCGCCTGAGCGCTCAGGGCAGCAGGCGCATGGCGCTGGGCACCGGCATGTAGCAGGGCTGGAAGTTGGGCTGGCAGTAATAGGCCACGCTCAATGGCATGGGCAGGGGGCGTGTCAACGCAGCCACATAGATGGCAGCGAAGGCACACACGATCAGGGTCAGGCAGCATCTTGTTGTTGTTTTCATGGCCATTCCTCTACGCAGGAGGGGGACGTGTGAAGCCAGACTAGAATTGCCGCGCGCCGCCCGCCTCGTCCAAACGGACGAGGCGACAACGCTCAGTACAATGCCCGGCGGAGATCGGCGCAGGCGCCCTGCAAGGCACGGGCCGCCGCCTCGACGAACGGCGCCATGCTGACGAACCCATGCACCATGCCCTCGCAACGCGCCAGGCGCACCGCCACACCTGCGGCCTGCAGGCGCTCGGCGAAGGCCTCGCCTTCATCGCGCAAGGGGTCGTACTCGGCGGTCAGCAAGGTGGTGGGCGGCAGCCCTTGCAGGTATTCATCGCGCAGGGGCGAAGCCAGGGGGTCGTCGCCCTGCCCGGGATGCTCCAGGTACTGCGCCCAGAACCAGCCCATCATGGCCCGGGACAGCAGGTAGCCTTCGGCGAAGTCGGCATAGGAAGGGCTGTCGCAGGCGGCGTCCGTGACCGGGTAGAACAAGCACTGATGACGGATGGCCGGCCCTCGTCGCTCACGGGCAAGACGGCTGACCGCGATGGCCAGGTTGCCCCCGGCGCTGTCACCGGCGAGCGCCACGCGGCTGCCATCCACGCCAAGGTCCTGGGCATGTTCCACCAGCCAGCGCGTCGCGGCGTAGCAGTCCTCCGGGGCTGCCGGAAAGCGTGCCTCCGGTGCCAGGCGATACGCCACCGACACCACCACAGCGCTGGTTTCCAGGGCCAGGGTACGACACAGGTTGTCGTGGGTATCCAGGTTGCCGATGACAAAGCCCCCGCCATGGAAAAACACCAGCAGCGGCAAGCCGTCCCGCGCCACCGGCCGATACAGGCGTGCCGCCAGCATGCCTGCGGCACCTGCGACCTGCAGCTCGCGGACCTCCGCCATGTCGGCCCCCGGCAACGGCGGCATCAGGTTGTCGGCATGCAGGCGATACTGACGGGCGTCGAGGCTGGCGTAGTCGGGCTCACCCTGGGCGGTGAAGCCCTGGAGCACGGCGGCAAGCTGGCTATCGAGCGGCATGGGTCTCTCCTTGTACATCGACCATGGCAAAAACTGGGTTGGTTTCCTCGAGGATGCTGCGCAGGCGCAGTTCCAGGGCGGGCTTGAAGTCCTTGTGTGGGAGAATCCAGAAACGCTGCTGGGCGATCGCCTCGAACACCAGGGCGGCCAGCTCACGCGGCGCCATGCCGGCGCGGATGCTGGAGTCGAGCATGGCGTTCAGCGATGCCGCAGGGCCCTCGCCTGCCGAATCCGAGGCCATGATGGCGCTGGCCACCGGCCCCGGACACAGCACCGAGACCGACACCGGCGCCCCCAGTTGCAGCAGCTCGTAGTGCAAGGTCTCGGACAACGCCACCACCGCTTGCTTGGTCACGTTGTAGGGGCCGAGCATCGGGCTGCTGATCAGGCCGGCCAGCGAGGCGGTGTTGATCACATGGGCCGGGCGCCCCTGGGCCAGCAGCAGCGGCACGAAACAGCGCACGCCGTTGATCACCCCGCGCAGGTTGATGTCGAGCATGCGCTGCCACTGCGCAGCGTCGATTTCCCAGCTGTAGCCGGTCTGCATCACGCCGGCGTTATTGAACAACAGGTCGACGCCGCCGAAGCGCGCCACCGCCGCGTCGCGCAACCGCGCGACCTGTTCGGCATCGCCCACGTCGGTGACGCAGGCCAGCACGTCAGCCCCTTGTCCCTGCAGCGATGCGGCCAAGGCCACGAGGCTGCGCTCATCGACATCCGCCAGCACCAGGCGCAGGCCCAGCTGCGCCGCATGCTCGGCCAGGCCCCGGCCGATACCGCTGGCCGCGCCGGTGATCACTGCTACCTGTCCCGCCATCTTGTTCTCCTGCCCGTGGCTGATGGCTGCCAGTAGATCGGCCCGGCCGACGCCAGCCATCGTCCGTTCAGACGATGACCGCTACGCCATGGGCGGCAGAATCGACTTGGTACAGCCAGACATGTCGCCAGTGACCGCAATGGCGCGAAACAGTCGGCGGCCCCTACACAGCACGGAGAACAACAACATGAGCACGCTGCACCGTATCGAAGCCAAACTGCTGGAGGACCGCTACGCGCGCGGTTGGCACTGCCTGGGCCTGGCCGCCCAGTACCGCGATGGCAAGGCCCATCGCCTGGACGTGTTCGGCACCCGCCTGGTGGCCTTCCAGGGCGAGGACGGCCAACTGAACATCCTCGACGGCTATTGCCCGCACATGGGCGCCGACCTGAGCACCGGCTGCATCGAAGGCAACGCCATCCGCTGCCCCTTCCACAGCTGGCGCTGGAACGCCGAGGGCGTGTGCGACGACATCCCCTACGCCAAGCGCATCCCGCCACGGGCCAAGATCAAGCGCTGGCCGATCATGGAGCAGAACCACCTGTTGTTCGTCTGGAACGACCCGCAAGGCAACCCGCCGATCGCCGAACAGGCCATCCCGCGCATCGATGCCTGCTACGACGAAGCCTGGGCGCACTGGGAAATCGCCGAGCTGAAGATCGACACCAACTGCCGCGAGCTGATCGACAACGTGGCCGACATGGCGCACTTCGGCACCGTGCATGGCGCGCCGGTCGATGAATTCAGCAACGTCTTCGAGGACCACACCGCGTCCCAGATCATGCGTGCACGCAGCGAGCGCCTGTCTGGCGACAGCGAGTTGAACACCGTGGCCACCTACTATGGCCCGGCCTACCAGATCACCGAGATGACCGGCGCCATGGGCGGCCAGCCGATCCATTCGATCCTCCTCAACTGCCATGTGCCGATCGACCTGAACAGCTTCACCCTGCGTTATGGCGTGCTGGTGAAGAAGATCCCGGGGCTGAGCGAGGAAGAGAACCAGGCCATCGCCAAGGCTTATGTGCAACAGGCCCAGGCGGCGTTCTATGAGGACGTGGCCATCTGGCACACCAAGACCCGCGTCGACAACCCACTGCTGTGCGACGGCGACGGCCCGGTGTACCAGCTGCGCCGCTGGTACGAGCAGTTCTATACCGATGTCGAACTGCTGGCCGCGGACACCCGTGACAGCAAACAGTTCGTGGTACGCAGCGGCGAGCGCGCCTGACAGCGACACCCCTGGCACAGCCCGGCACAGTCGATTCCGACCGTTGGCCGGGCCTTGCAACATGACATTGCGCGCGGACAAGGACGCCGTTTATGCTCGCCGACGCCAATGCTAATAACAAGAAAATCGGTACCCACCCATGCAGAGTCTCACGCTCGAAGACTTCAGCGAGCTGGTCGGCCAGCTCTACCAGGGCCCCTTGGAGAACATCCCCTGGGTGACCTTCCTCACGCAGCTCAACAGCCTTCTGCACAGCAAGCACGTGACGTTCATCCTGCGCCCGCCCAGCAGCCAGGTCGATGGCCTGATGGTCAGCACCAACGGCACGTCCACGGAAGCCACCACCTCCTACAACAAGCATTTTTACGCCCTGGACCCGTTCGTCGGCCTGCCCAACCGCGAGGTGGTCGCCCTGGCCGACTACCTGCCGGATGCCGAGCTCAAGCAGTCGGAGTTCTTCCGCAACTTCCTGGAGCCGGTGGACGTGTTCCATATCCTGGGCGTGGACATCAATACCAGCGACGGCGCCCAATGCCGCCTGCGCATCAGCCGCGGGCGCGACGACCCAGCCTTCGTCGACACGGAGAAGCATTTGCTGGCGCGTTTCATCCCGCACCTGGAACGTTCGGTCAAGGTGCATATGCAGCTCAACCGCATCGAAACCGAACGCAACCTGTATGCCGGTGCCGTCGACCAGATGGCCGTGGGCACCATCATTCTCGACGAGACCGGCAAGGTTCTGCAGACCAACCAGGTGGCCGAACGGCTGCTGCAGGAGAAGGACGGGATCAAGCAGGTCAATGACGGCCTGCAGGTCGGCAGCGCTCGCGACACCCAGGAGTTTCGCCGCCTGGTGCGCCAGGCCATGCTCTCCCAGAAAGGCAACCAGCCCTCGGTGGTCGAGGCCATGCGCGTCAAGCGCCCGTCCGGGCGCGCAGACCTCGGCATCATCGTGCGTTCGGTGCCCCTGGCCGCATGGAGCGAAGGCAAGCAGTGCCCGACGGTGGTGATCTTCATCAGTGACCCGGAGCAGCAATCCTCGGCGCCCCAGGAAATCGTCCGCGCGCTGTTCGACTTCACCCCTGCCGAAACCCAGCTGGCCATGCTGTTGGCCAACGGCCTGACCCTGGACGAAGCCTCCGAGGAGTTGGGCATCAGCCGCAACACCTCACGGGCGCACCTGCGCTCGACCTTCTCCAAGACCGGCGTCACCCGCCAGACCATGCTCGTGCGCTTGATCCTGCGCAGCGTCGCCACTCTCGGCTGACGCCGTGTGGCTGCCATCGTCCGCTCGGACGATGGCAGGCGCCGGCAGGCGGCGCACAGTAGCGCTGACGCCTACCGTTTGCAGAGGCCCCGCCATGCGCCAGAGCCCTACCATTCTCAAGACCGAACTGCTGGCCGAAAGCAGCCATTTCCAGATCGAAGCCCTGCACCTGCAGTTCAGCAATGGGCAGCGCCGGGTGTACGAGCGCTTGCGCGGCACCGGCTACCGCTCGGTGCTGCTGGTGGTCATGCCTGATCCTGCGCATGTGCTGATGGTTCGTGAATACGCCGTGGGTGTGGAAGGAACCATCCTCGGCCTGCCCAAGGGCGGAGCCGACACGGGGGAAAGCTACCTGGATGCGGCGCAGCGGGAATTGGGGGAAGAAGTGGGCCTGCGTGCCACCCGCCTGACCGAGCTGGGCGAGCTGACCCTGGCGCCTGGGCATCTGTGCCACCGCTGCCGGGTGGTACTGGCCGAACAGCTCAGCCCCTGCAGCAATGATGGGGGTGACGAGCCTGAGCCCTTGGAATGCGTGACAGTGCCCTTGGCCGAGGTCCCTGCCTTGGTGGCGCGTGGCGAACTGCATGAAGCCCGGGCCATCGCCGCGCTGTTCATGGCCATGGGCGCGCTTGCGCAGCGTACCTGATAGCGGCGCCAGTCCCCATCGCGGGACAAGCCCGCTCCCACAATATCAAAAAACCTGTCCAGCCCTGGCGCGGCGCAGCTTCTGTAGGAGCGGCCTTGCGCCGCGAAAGGGCTGCACAGCAGCCCCAGGCTGTTGACCGGCGAACAGGATCAGTAGTACGCGTTTTCCTTGTTGCTGTGGTCGGTCACGTCGCGCACGCCCTTGAGCTCCGGAATACGCTCGAGCAGGGTGCGCTCGATACCGTCCTTGAGGGTGACGTCGGCCTGGCCGCAGCCCTGGCAACCACCACCGAACTGCAGCACGGCGATGCCGTCGTCGACCACGTCCACCAGGCTCACAGCACCGCCGTGGCTGGCCAGGCCCGGGTTGATCTCGGTCTGCAGGTAGTAGTTGATGCGCTCGTTGAGCGGGCTGTCCTCGTTGACCATCGGCACCTTGGCGTTCGGCGCTTTGATGGTCAGCTGGCCGCCCATGCGGTCGGTGGCGTAGTCGACCAGCGCGTCCTCGAGGAACGGCTCGCTGACCGCGTCGATGTAGGCGGTGAAGCTCTTCAGGCCGACGGCGGTATCATCGGGCTTCTCTTCGCCCGGCTTGCAGTAGGCGATGCAGGTTTCGGCGTACTGGGTACCCGGCTGGGTGATGAAAATACGAATGCCGATACCCGGGGTGTTCTGCTTGGAGAGCAGATCGGCCAGGTAATCATGGGCGGCGTCGGTAATGGTTATAGCGCTCATGGAAGTTCCTCACAGACTTGCGGCCAAGTGTACGCCAACCTGGCCTTCGAACAAAGTCCTAGTATTTGACTCGGGAAAGCGCGAACGCCTGCCGTTGCTCCCCGCGCGCCTGCAGCCAGGCCTGCAGGCGCCGGTGCAGGCCACGTTCGAGCCACTGGTAGCTGAGCCACGACATTAGTCCAATGGACAGCACACAGGCGGCGAACACGCCGTAGGGGTCCAGGCCCAGGCGTTGGCTGGCGAACCAGCCGCCATACAGCACCAGCACATGCATCAGGTACACCGAATAGGAGCAGTCGCCCAGGGCCTTGAGTGCCTGGTTGCCGTGGAAGTACGGCTCGAGCGCGACGAAGGCCAGCACCACCAGCGCGCTGGGCAGGCCCCAGTGCAGCAAGCGTACCGAGGCATCCAGGTGATAGAGGGCCAAGCCGGCCAGGCCAAGCACCAGCAGTGGCAGCCACAGCCCTTCGCGCACCAGGCCCCGGCGATACAGCACGCCGATGCCGATACCCAGCAGGAACTCATAGATGATGCCGTTGTTGTAGAAGCGGCTGAGCACCCCGACCCGCCCCAGCACCTCGCTGACCAACAACAGTGCGCCAGTGACGAGCAACAGGTGGTGGCGCCGACGCACCAGGAAGGCCAGGCCGAACAGCAGGTAGAAGAACATCTCGAAATTCAGTGTCCAACCGACGTTGAGGGTCGGGTACAAGCCGTAGCCGCCGGGGTTCTCGGCCGGTATGAACAGCAATGACAGCAGCAGGTGCTGCCAATCGAACACCTGGTGCGGCATCCAGCGGCTGGCCACCAGCATCAGCGCGCCCATGAGCAGCGTGTAGAACCAGTAGGCTGGCACGATGCGCAATACCCGGTTGAGCAGGAACTGCCCGGGCGCCATGGGTTTGTCGCGGGTCGAGAGATAGATCACCAGGCCACTGATGACGAAGAAGATGTCCACGCCAACAGCGCCCCGGTCGGCAAGCAGTTGGCCGATGGGGCCGGTGGCATGGAAGTCGAAGAAGATCTGCATGAAGTGGTGGCACACAACCACCCAGGCGGCGAACGCCCGGAGAGCCTGAAGCGAATACAGCATGTCGGTTCCTGCGGTTTTCGGTGCATTGAGGCCCGGTGCAGGTAGGCGAGCGCTTCGCGCTCGATCGCGGGACAAGCCCGCTCCCACAAGGTTTGTGGCGATCCCTGTAGGAGCGGGCTTGTCCCGCGATGGGCTGCAACGCAGCCCCATTTGCATCCGGAACCACCCAGGGGTCCGACTGCGAAAAGCCGGGAAAGGTCAGGCGCCCTCCCCGGCAATCGATCAAAGGTTCTCGTAGCGATTCATGTCCAGCACCCCCGCCTCCACCGGCTCGGTCTCCTTGATGAAGGTGTTCAGGTCATGGAAGTAGCGCCAGAACTGCGGGTGGCTGCGGCGTATGCCCCAACGCTGGACGATCCGTTCGAACTTGGCGGTATCGTCGCGGGCTGCCTCCATGTCTTCGACGAACTCCGGCACATCCCGGGTGGGGATATTGAAGATGAAGTTCGGGTAGCTGCTGAGCACGCCAGGGTACAGCGTCAGGGTGTCCAGCCCTGGCTGGTAGCGGTAGGCTTCGCCCAGCAGGAAGGCCACGTTGCTGTGGGCACGGTTGCGCAGCAGGCTGTAGACCTGACGCTGGCCGCCCTGCCCTTCGATGCGCAGCATGGTCGCCTCCGGCAACTGGCCGATCACCTTGAGCCCAGCGGCCGGGCGCGATACCAAGCGGCTGAGGCTCTGCTCGGCGTCCTGGAACTCGGCGCTCATCTGCGCGCGCGAGCAGTGGGCGCCCTGGCAGCGGTTGATCGGGTCAGGGGCAGCATTGAGGCTGCCGGTACGCTGCAGCAGCTTCAGGCCAAAGTCACGCTTGGGGTTCTTGGTATCGAGCACCAGGCCGCTCGGGGTGCTGGTGTCGATGTCCTCGTAGTCCAGCCACATCTTCACCTTGCCACTGTTCTGGTACCAGTCGCCGAGGATCGCGCCACGTTGGTCGGCCGGCATCAGGCGCAGGAAGTTGACCTCGGCGCCGTTGCGGATCAGGTCGAAGTACAGGCGCGTCTGCAACTGGTGCGAAACGTTGCCGAATACGTCGAAGTTCACCGCCAGCTGGTAATAGGTACGCTCGAACAACGGGTAGTCGAACAGCCAGATGGTCAGCGGCACGTCACCGATCAGGCCCTTGCTCACTGCAGCGCTGTCGAAGTGGCGGAAGATGGTCAGCAACGCGTTGTCGTTGCCGGCCCACAAGGTAGACCAGCCTGGTGCCGGCATGTCGGCATAAGCCTTGCGGCGCAGCTTCTCGTACTCGTTGCGCTTGTCGCGGTAGGCGTGCCAGAGGCTCAGCACGCTGCCCACGTCGTCGATCTGCCCGGGCATCGCCAGCAATGGCGTGGCCTCGCCGCGGTACTGGGCATCGGTGACATAACGGTCGTGCGCCGGCTCCTGGAACAGCGCCCAGAAGTTGTCCCGGATCACATCGGTGGCGATCTGCCCACGGCACACCGGGCCGCGGATGAAGGTGCGCACGAAGTACTCGGCGTTATCCAGCATGAACTGGTAGCGCGCCACCGCCGGGATCGCTTCGAAGGTCTCGAACGGGTTGGAGCGGTGGCGCGGGCCGTAGCCGGGCAAGGCGGTGGCGTGCCAGTCGCCGCTGTAGAACAGCTGCTTGACCCGCTTTAGCTTCTGCGGGCCCATCGGGTAGGTGATGTGGGTCTTGTGCACGATCACGCCCTGCACCGGAACCAGGCGATAGTAGAAATCGGTGCCCGGCGGGTCGTTGGGGCGGCGCGTGGCGATCAGGTCGACCGGCTGGCCGCTGGGCGTGCGCGAACGCACCCACTGGAAGAAGTGGCCTGGCTCACCGCCAACGAAATGGATGTGCGCCAGGAACAGGTGCTCGTACAGCCAACGGCCGACCAGCGCCTCGGTGGAGCCGGGGCGGTTGAACAGCTCTTCCCATTCGGCGATCTGCCTGGCCTCGGCCGGGCTTGGCTGGATCGGCTGGTATTCGACCGGCGCACCGGCAGCCAGCCAGCGTTGCATCGTCTGGTACTCGGTATCGGTCAGGCCGGTGACCGCCAGCGGCATGCCCTCCTTCGGGTGGGCGCCGGCGTAGGCATCGAACTCCTGGGGCAAGGGGCACATGTTGTTGCGGTTCAGGCCCAGGACGATCTCCTCGGGCAGCTTGGCATTGGGCGTGAGCGGTGTACGGTGACCCAGCTCGAGCATGCGCGCCATCAAGGCCGCCTGGCTGCCCTGGTTGTCGAGTACCGAATAGAAACCCTTCTTGCGCCAGGCCTCCTCGCTGTGGGCATCGTAGAACAGGCGCGTGGTCGGCACGGCCTTGCTGCGCTCGCCTTGGTACACCGGCGTCTTGGACGCGCCGCGCACCGCGCCTTCGGGGCTTTCCAGCTTGAGCTGGCAGGCCGCGTCGTTGCATGCATGGCAGGCCACGCATTTCTCGGTGAAGATAGGTTGGATGTCCCGGGTGTACGAAATCGCCGAGCTCGATTGGGGGGCTTGCCCGGCCGCCACGCCACTGATGAGCAGGGCGAAGGCGCCAGCAAGTAAACGATGCACCATGTGCCGAATGTCCTGGTTCTTGAAAGCCATCACGATTTGCCTGTCCGGTCCCTGGGTGCTTGCTACGTGCCCATCAACATGAAGCAAATTCATGCAAATGGCCAACACGTCTAAAATCCGTGCAGCTTTGTTATTATTCAGCACCTTCCGAAATTTGCCCGACCAGGTAGTTCCTATGTCCGACCGCAGCGCTCGTTTCCAAGCACTCCAGCACGCACTCAAGGAGCGCATACTGATCCTCGACGGCGGCATGGGTACTATGATCCAAAGCTACCGTCTGGAGGAACACGACTATCGTGGCACGCGCTTCGCCGATTGGCCAAGCGACGTCAAGGGCAACAACGATTTGCTGTTGCTCACCCGCCCCGATGTCATCGCCTCGATCGAGAAGGCCTACCTCGACGCCGGCGCCGATATCCTCGAGACCAACACCTTCAACGCCACGCAAATTTCCCAGGCCGACTACGGCATGGAAGCGCTGGTGTACGAACTGAACGTCGAAGGTGCGCGCATCGCCCGCCAGGTCGCCGACGCCAAGACCCTGGAAACCCCGGACAAACCCCGTTTCGTCGCCGGTGTGCTCGGCCCGACCAGCCGCACCTGCTCGATCTCGCCGGACGTCAACGACCCAGGCTACCGCAACGTCACCTTCGACGAGCTGGTGAAGAACTACACCGAGGCCACCCGTGGCCTGATCGAGGGCGGCGCCGACCTGCTGCTGATCGAGACCATCTTCGACACCCTCAACGCCAAGGCAGCGATCTTCGCCGTGCAGCAGGTGTTCGAGGAAGACGGCGTCGAGCTGCCGATCATGATCTCCGGCACCATCACCGATGCCTCCGGCCGCACCCTGTCCGGGCAGACCACCGAGGCGTTCTGGAACTCGGTGCGCCACGCCAAGCCGATCTCGGTGGGCCTGAACTGCGCCCTGGGCGCCAAGGACCTGCGCCCGTACCTGGAAGAGCTGGCCACCAAGGCCGACACCCACGTCTCGGCCCACCCCAATGCCGGCCTGCCCAACGCCTTCGGCGAATACGACGAAACCCCGGCGGAAATGGCCGCGGTGGTCGAGGAGTTCGCCGCCAGCGGCTTCCTCAATATCATCGGCGGCTGCTGCGGCACCACCCCACCGCACATCCAGGCCATCGCCGAGGCCGTGGCCAAGTACAAGCCCCGTCAGATCCCGGACATCCCCAAGGCCTGCCGCTTGTCGGGCCTGGAGCCATTCACCATCGATCGCCAGTCGCTGTTCGTCAACGTCGGCGAGCGCACCAACATCACCGGCTCCGCCAAGTTCGCCCGGCTGATCCGTGAAGAGAACTACACCGAAGCCCTGGAAGTGGCCCTGCAGCAGGTCGAGGCCGGCGCCCAGGTGATCGACATCAACATGGACGAAGGCATGCTCGATTCGAAGGCTGCCATGGTCCGTTTCCTCAACCTGATCGCCGGCGAGCCGGACATCTCCCGGGTGCCGATCATGATCGACTCCTCCAAGTGGGAGGTGATCGAAGCGGGCCTCAAGTGCATCCAGGGCAAGGGCATCGTCAACTCGATCTCGATGAAGGAAGGCGTCGAGCAGTTCAAGCATCACGCCCGCCTGTGCAAGCGCTATGGCGCCGCGGTAGTGGTGATGGCGTTCGACGAAGTCGGCCAGGCCGACACCGCCGCGCGCAAGAAGGAAATCTGCCAGCGCAGCTACGACATCCTGGTCAATGAAGTGGGCTTCCCACCAGAAGACATCATCTTCGACCCGAACATCTTCGCCGTGGCCACCGGGATCGAGGAACACAACAACTATGCCGTGGACTTCATCGAGGCCTGCGCCTACATTCGCGACCATCTGCCATTCGCCTTGTCGAGCGGCGGCGTGTCCAACGTGTCGTTCTCCTTCCGCGGCAACAACCCGGTGCGCGAGGCGATCCACTCGGTATTCCTCTACCACGCCATCAAGAACGGCCTGACCATGGGCATCGTCAACGCCGGCCAGCTGGAGATCTACGACGAGATCCCCGCCGCGCTGCGCGAGAAGGTCGAGGACGTGGTGCTCAACCGCACCCCGCACGGCACCGACGCCCTGCTGGCCATCGCCGACGACTACAAGGGCGGCGGCGCGGCCAAGGAAGTGGAAAACGAAGAATGGCGCACGCTGCCGGTGGAAAAGCGTCTTGAGCACGCGTTGGTCAAGGGCATCACCGCCTTCATCGTCGAGGACACCGAGGAGTGCCGCCAACAGTGCGCGCGCCCCATCGAGGTCATCGAAGGGCCGCTGATGAGCGGCATGAACGTGGTCGGCGACCTGTTCGGCGCCGGCAAGATGTTCCTGCCCCAAGTGGTCAAGTCCGCCCGGGTGATGAAGCAGGCCGTGGCCCACCTGATCCCCTTCATCGAGGCCGAGAAAGGCGACACCCCCGAGGCCAAGGGCAAGATCCTCATGGCCACGGTCAAGGGCGATGTGCACGACATCGGCAAGAACATCGTCGGCGTGGTGCTCGGTTGCAACGGCTACGACATCGTCGACCTGGGCGTGATGGTGCCCGCCGAGAAGATCCTGCAGACCGCCCGCGAGCAGAACTGCGACATCATCGGCCTCTCCGGCCTGATCACCCCATCGCTGGACGAGATGGTCCATGTCGCCCGCGAGATGCAGCGCCAAGGCTTCGACCTGCCGCTGATGATCGGCGGCGCCACCACATCCAAGGCACACACTGCCGTCAAGATCGAGCCCAAGTACAGCAATGACGCCGTGGTCTACGTCACCGACGCCTCGCGCGCGGTGGGCGTGGCCACCCAGCTGTTGTCCAAGGAACTCAAGCCGGCCTTCGTCGAGAAGACCCGCCAGGAATACGTGGAAGTGCGCGAGCGCACCGCCAACCGCAGCGCCCGGACCGAACGCCTGGGCTACGACCAGGCCATCGCCGCCAAGCCGCAATACGACTGGGCTGGCTACACCCCGGCGGTGCCCTCCTTCACCGGCGTCAAGGTGCTGGAAGACATCGACCTGCGCGTGCTGGCCGAATACATCGACTGGACACCGTTCTTCATCTCCTGGGACCTGGCCGGCAAGTTCCCGCGCATCCTCACCGACGAAGTGGTCGGCGAAGCCGCCACGGCGCTGTACAAGGACGCCCGCGAGATGCTCGACAAGCTGATCGACGAGAAGCTGATCAGTGCCCGGGCAGTGTTCGGCTTCTGGCCAGCCAACCAGGTCGCCCATGATGACATCGAGGTGTACGGTGACAACGGCGAGAAACTGGCCACCCTGCACCACCTGCGCCAGCAGACCATCAAGCCGGACGGCAAGCCCAACTTCTCCCTGGCCGACTTCGTCGCGCCCAAGGACAGCGGCCTGACCGACTATGTCGGCGGCTTCATCACCACCGCCGGCATCGGCGCCGAGGAAGTGGCCAAGGCCTACCAGGACAAGGGCGACGACTACAACTCGATCATGGTCAAGGCCCTGGCCGACCGCCTCGCAGAGGCCTGCGCCGAATGGCTGCACGAGCAAGTGCGCAAGCAGTACTGGGGCTATGCCAAGGACGAGCAGTTGGACAACGAGGCGCTGATCAAGGAGCAGTACAGCGGCATCCGCCCTGCCCCGGGGTATCCGGCCTGCCCGGACCATACCGAGAAGGCCACGCTATTCCGCCTGCTCGATGGCACCGCCATCGGCCAGACCGGCCCGAGCGGCGTATACCTGACCGAGCACTTCGCCATGTTCCCGGCGGCGGCCGTGAGCGGCTGGTACTTTGCCCATCCTCAGGCCCAGTATTTCGCCGTGGGCAAGGTCGACAAGGACCAGATCGAGCGCTACAGCGTGCGCAAGGGGCAGGACGTCAGCGTGAGCGAGCGCTGGCTGGCGCCTAACCTGGGTTACGACAGCTGATCGTGTACGGGGGCCGTTTTGCGGCCCGTTCGCGGCACAAGGCCGCTCTACAGGAGGATGCGCCAGCCTTGTAGGAGCGGCCTTGTGCCGCGAAAGGGCTGCAAGGCAGCCCCCATACACCTGTCTACACTGTCCCTGATTGCCTCTGTTTCAAGGAGCCCTTCATGGACGACAAAGACCCAGGCAAAGCCCCCACCTTCTGGCAGATGCTGCAAAGCATCCTCGCCGCTGCCTTCGGCGTGCAAAGCGGCAAGAACCGCGCCCGCGACTTCACCCACGGCAAGGCCAGCCACTTCATCGTGCTGGGCACCTTGTTCACCCTGGTTTTCATCCTCGTGCTGGTGGGCCTGGTACAACTGGCCCTGCACCTGACCGCTCGCTAGAACGCATGCCGCCCGCGGATATCCCTTCCGCGGGCGGTTCTGGTTTTGCCCATGGTCTTAGGTTCGGCGTTACTGGTGGCTGACCCAATACACGGCGGCCACGACGACGAGGATGATCAGGCAGAGGATCGCCCAGGCGTCGACACTGCTGTCAGCTTTGCGCAACTTGGTCGAATTTCCCATTGCATTGCCTCTTGTAGTGGTTATGGGAATGCACTTCAACCAGCAGTTAAGACCAGCAATGCCCTTCCCTCAAGCAGGGTTTTCAATACTCGACGGGCGACGCCAGGAAAGGGTAGTGAAAGTCGACCGGGCGGCCCTGGGCGCTGTAACGGCGAAAATCGACGCCCAGGTCGTCCTGCTGCAGCAGGTCGAGCCAACGCCGCGCCTTGGCCTGGTCGATCAATTGCAGCACCGGAATGTTGTGCTCGGCCAGCCCATCACGGTTGATCGCCAGCCCCTGGGCGTCATCGTGAAGCATCACCATGGCCCAGCCGCCCAAGGTGAAATGCCCGCCCATCAGCACCCCCAGGCGCCCTTCGATACGGGCGCGCAGGGCCTCGGGCGAGCTGTTGATAGCACTGAAGATCACGTCCCGGCCAGGCTTGCGCCCCGCCTCCTCGAAGGCCTGCATGGCCCCGAAGGCCATCTCGTCGTTGGCCGACCACACCAGTTGCGTGCGCGGGTAACGCGCCTGCAGCACCTGGGCCTGCTCGTAGGCACGCTGGCGGCTCCAGCCGCCGTAGACCACCTGGCGCAGGCGCACCTGGGGAAGGTCGGCCAGGGCGCGGCGCATACCCTGCTCGCGCAACTGCGACGCCGGCGTGGTCTTGACCCCGGCGAACGCCACCAGGTCCACCGGGCTGGCACCTGGCGGTAACAGCGCGACCATCTCCCGCAACATTTGGTACCCGGCCTGCTCATCGTTGCCGGTCAGGGTGCCGAGCAAAGGCGCATACTTGTCCGGCTGGGCCTGGACGCTCTGCGCCTGAGCCAGGGTCAAGCCGTTGTTGACCAGGAACAGCTTGACCCCAAGGCCTCGGGACAGACGGATGATTTCAGGGGCCAGGTACTGTTCGTTGACCAGCACCAGGTAATCGGGCCGCCGGGGGCCTGCCAGCACGGCCTTGGCCTGGGTCAAAGCGAGGTCAGTCCGCCGCTCGCTGTATTCGATCTGCAGGTCCATGCCCAATTCATCGGCCGCCGCCTGCATGAAGCGCGAATAGCCCACCCAGAACGTTTCATTGGAATAGCCGGGGTTGAGGAATACCACGGAGGCGGCCTGTGCGCTCGCCGCTGCCAGGGGCAGGCTCAGGCACAAGCCCCGGCACAAGGCCTTGAGCATGCGAATACATCCCTGCGAAGCAAACCCGGAATTATAAACAGACCCAGCGATTGCGCGAGCAAATGGCAGTCAGTCTCACTTAGTCCAATTGGTTCTTTTCATATGCAAAAACATCACTTTAGCGCATAAACACAACCTGATATCGTGCCCCGGCTCCGATGCGGAGTGCGCGGCCGTGCGCGCGAATTGCTGCCTGCAGCCTGAGACAGGACTTATATGTACGTATACGACGAGTACGACCAGCGGATCATCGAGGACCGCGTCAAGCAGTTCCGGGATCAGACCCGCCGCTACCTGGCCGGTGAGCTGAGCGAAGAAGAATTCCGCCCTCTGCGCCTGCAGAACGGCCTTTATATCCAGCGTTTCGCCCCGATGCTGCGGGTCGCCGTGCCGTATGGCCAGCTCAACGCCCGTCAGGTCCGCGTGCTGGCCAAGATCGCCCGCGACTACGACAAGGGCTACGCCCACATCAGTACCCGCCAGAACGTGCAGTACAACTGGCCGGCGCTGGAAGACATCCCGGATATCCTGGCCGAGCTGGCCACCGTGCAGATGCACGCGATCCAGACCAGCGGCAACTGCCTGCGCAACACCACCACCGACCAGTTCGCCGGCGTTGCCGCCGACGAGGTGATCGACCCCCGCCCGTGGTGCGAGATCGTCCGCCAGTGGACCACCTTCCACCCGGAGTTCGCCTACCTGCCGCGCAAGTTCAAGATTGCCATCAATGGCTCGAAAGAAGACCGCGCGGCCATCGAAGTGCACGACATCGGCCTGGAGCCTGTGTACAACGAGGCTGGCGAGCTGGGCTTCCGTGTCCTGGTCGGCGGCGGCCTGGGCCGTACCCCAGTGGTGGGCTCGTTCATCAATGAGTTCCTGCCCTGGCAGGATCTGATCAGCTACCTGGATGCCATCCTGCGCGTGTACAACCGTTACGGTCGCCGTGACAACAAGTACAAGGCGCGGATCAAGATCCTGGTCAAGGCCCTGACGCCTGAAGTGTTCGCCGAGAAGGTCGAGGCCGAGATGGTCCACCTGCGCGGCGGCCCGACCACCCTGACCGAAGCGGAACTGCAGCGCGTGTCGCGCCACTTCGTCGACCCGGCCTACCTGGCCTTGGACAACGTTGATTACACCTCGCTGGACCAGGACTACCCAGGCTTCGCCCGCTGGCGTGCGCGCAACACCCGCGCCCACAAGAAACCTGGCTATGTGGCCGTCACCCTGTCGCTCAAGCCCACCGGCGTCGCCCCGGGCGACATCAGCGACAAGCAGCTCGACGCCGTGGCCGACCTCGCCGAGCGCTACAGCTTCGGCTTCCTGCGTACGTCCCACGAGCAGAACATCATCCTCGCCGATGTCGAGCAGCGCCAGCTGCACGCCCTGTGGCTGGAACTGCGCGAGCTGGGCTTCGCCACGCCGAACGTTGGCCTGTTGACCGACATCATCTGCTGCCCGGGCGGCGACTACTGCTCCCTGGCCAACGCCAAGTCGATCCCGATCGCCGAGTCCATCCAGCGCCGCTTCGACGACCTGGACTACCTGTTCGACATCGGCGAGATCGACCTGAACATCTCCGGTTGCATGAACGCCTGCGGTCACCACCACGTCGGCCACATCGGCATCCTCGGCGTGGACAAGAAGGGCGAGGAGTTCTACCAGGTTTCCCTGGGCGGCAATGCCGCGCGCGATGCCAGCCTGGGCAAGATCCTCGGCCCATCCTTCGCTCAGGACGAAATGGCCGACGTGATCGAGAAGCTGATCGACGTGTACGTAGAACAACGTACCGAGGAAGAACGCTTCATCGACACCTACCAGCGCATCGGTATCGACCCTTTCAAGGAACGCGTCTATGCAGCGAATCATTAAGAACAACCAACTGGTCGACGAAACCTGGCACCTGTTGCCCAAGGACACTTCGTTCGACGAGCTGACCAACTGTGACGACTACATCGTCCCCCTGCAGATGTGGCGCGACCATGCCCATGCCCTCAAGGCCCGCGACGGCGGCCTGGGCATATGGCTGGACAGCGACGAGGAAGCCGAGGAAATCGGTGACGACGTGCAGCACTTCCAGGTCATTGCCTTGAACTTCCCCGCGTTCACAGACGGGCGCAACTATTCCAATGCGCGCCTGCTGCGTGACCGCTACAAGTTCAAGGGTGAACTGCGCGCCATCGGCGACGTGCTGCGCGACCAGCTGTTCTACATGGCCCGCTGCGGCTTCGACGCCTTCGCCATCCGCGCCGATAAGGACCCGGAAGACGCGCTGCAAGGTCTGAAGGACTTCTCGGTGACCTACCAGGGCGCCACCGACGAGCCGCTGCCGCTGTTCCGTCGTCGCTGATCGTCGCCTGCGATGCCAGACGGCCCGCCTCTATGGCGGGCCGTTTCGTTTTCTGTGTCGGTCCTTTTGCGGTAACAGCTATTGTATTGTCTTGGGCGTAACGCGATCCTTGTGGGAGCGGGTTTACCCGCGAAGAGGCCGGCACTGGATAAGCCGATTTCCCTGCAACAAAATCACGACTTGATTGTTGATTCTTGATCGTGAATCAAATGACCTTGGCCCTGCCCTGCCTTAATCTATCCCCCCGAAACCCGCACACTGCATCCCACACGAAGAGCGATCGAATCCCAGCGACCAAGCTCGGTTCGGTTCCCCCTCACTCACCAGGAGCAGATCCATGAGCATTCCATCCTTCGGCCTCGGCACCTTCCGCCTTACCGGCCAGGCCGTCATCGACTCGGTCAAGTCCGCACTGGAGCTGGGCTACCGCGTCATCGACACCGCGCAGATCTACGGCAACGAAGCCGACGTCGGCCAGGCCATCGCCGAAAGCGGCGTGCCCCGTAGCGAGCTGTTCATTACCACCAAGATCTGGGTCGACAACTACGCGGCCGATAAGCTGATCCCCAGCCTGCGCGAAAGCCTGGCCAAGCTTCGCACCGACTATGTCGACCTGCTGCTGATCCACTGGCCGGCGCCGGGTAATGGCGTCGAACTGGTCGAATACATGACCGCCCTGGCCGAAGCCAAGAAACAAGGCCTGACCCGCCAGATCGGCGTCTCCAACTTCAATATCGAGCTGACCCGTCAGGCCATCGAAGTGGTTGGCGAAGGCGAGATCGCGACCAACCAGATCGAGCTCAGCCCGTACCTGCAGAATGCCAAGCTGACCGCCTTCCTGAAGGCGCAAGGCATTGCAGTGACTTCCTACATGACCCTGGCCTACGGCAAGGTGCTCAAGGACCCGCTGCTGGCCGAGATCGCCGCCAAACACAAGGCCACCGTGGCACAAGTTGCCCTGGCCTGGGCCCTGCAATTGGGTTACGCGGTCATCCCGTCCTCCACCAAGCCGGAGAACCTGGCCAGCAACCTGCTCGCCCGCAACCTGCGCCTGGACGACGAAGACATGGCACGTATCGCCACGCTCGAGCGCAATGGCCGTGAAGTCAGCCCCGACGGCCTGGCGCCGACCTGGGACTGACCACCCCACAGCTTGGGGTCGCTTCGCCCCCCATCGCGGCACAAGGCCGCGATGGGTCTGTAGCGGCCTTGTGCCGCGATGGGCTGCAAATTAGCCCCTTATACCCCCATCCCCAAACACTACCCTTTTAAAAACGGCAAGCACCACGCGCAACAAAACCAACAACAAAGACCATTCCTACAACAAGCCAATTAACGTCCTACATTTCGAAATACGCAATTAAAATTTACCCAGTCAAAAACAACGTGTAGTTCATTGACTGAAGTTCCTCGCTATTTTCTACTTCTCTGCACACCACTGACCCACTCCTGCAGGACGCAGGGCATGTATCAACATGCACAGTAAGGAATGCAGACCATGTATTACATACCCCCGCTTTGCACACGCACCAATCCCTGGGGCGAAAACCCCCGCGGCCTACTCGGCAAAGGCGAATTGCCCTGGCCTGAACTGGTCGCCGCTCGAGCCTTCCCATCATTGATCGACATCGAAGGCTGGTATAACACCGACGACTACAGTGCAGCGATGTTCCTGGCCAATGAACTAGCGATGCCCGACGCTGAGATGTCGGCAGACGAGGCCCAGGAGTCGCTTACACTCCTGCTCAGCCTGTTTGCCAGGCTGGAAAACGCCGGCCGGAATACTGTCCAGGAGCTGGAAGCCTTGCGCGAACGCGCCGAGTCGATCCCGACCATAGGGCCGCTCTGGTTCTCTCCCGCCAGCCTCCCCAGTACGCTGGGCACTGTCATCCACCTGGTGTATGCGGCGTCGAACACCAAGCGCTTGATCGACCTGCTGGACCTGCCCGAACCTCTGAAGAAAGACCTCAAGGCCTGGGCCGCGGAGCGCGGGCGTGCAGGCAGCCGCTCGGCCCGCAAGTCGTTTCAGCGCCGGATTAAATTGGTGCACGTGGGCGGTGCACTCAAGTTCCAGGTCCCAGTGATGAAGGGGGCGGCCTATTACAACATCAGGTCGTTGCGGGCGGGGAACAATCTCCACATGCCAGTCCACCAGACTCAACGATTGCTGAACAGTCGCGTGGGGCTTGATCCACGAAACTATGGCTCGCAGGGATTCGCGAAGATTATTTCAAGCAATGCAGTGGGTGCTCTATTGTCGTTCGGCCCACAAGCCGTTATCGATGCCAGGGCTTCCCAGTCATTAGGTGAGTTCTGGGAGCGGTCTGCGTATAGCCAATCCGCCAATGCAGCGGCCTTTGCTGGGGGCGTGTTGGCTACGGTAGCGCTTAGCTCAATTGGGGCCCCATTAGTAATTGTAATCGGCATGTCTTTCATAGCTAGCACAATAGCTCAAGAGATATTCCTCGAGCGCGGGCTAGACAAAAAATATGGTGATTGGCTAACAAGAGGCAGGATGTGAAATGCCATTTTCGGAGGCCTATGAAGTTTTCAAGGCTACTCGCTACGGCATGATGTTTACAGTCGCTTGTCTGCTCCTTGCCTGCATGGAGTCCGAGTGGCTGCTTGCACCTGCTCTAATTGCTTCTGCTTTCATACTTTGGACGAGAAGCCAGTGTGCTTATGTAAGTGATAGTTATAGTTATTTTTGCGTGCAGCTCATAATCTATTTGTTCTCTATGTTCGTCTTCATATTTGGCACGTATACCTACACTCTCGCCTCCGCAAGGTGGGGATGGTTTCTAGGCTTTTTGTTGTTTTTCGCTGCACAGCTTCTGACCGGGATGACTTACGTCCTAGCTTCCCGTTTAAAATTGAAAACTTTGCCTTACGAGATACGCGATGGAAGAGTTCATGTCACTTCTCGCCGAAGCCACTATGTTTCTCCAGTTTGGGCTGGTCTTTCTACTCTTAGCAGTGGCGCTGTTGGCCCGTTGTTGACTGAATATCCCACCGCGACGCTTGTGATGTGCATAATCCTACCTTCGATTGTGATCATAAGCATCTGGCGCACAGTAGCCGGCCTAGCCCACCTACGTGCAGAAGAACGCCGCAAGGGCGTGCGCTACACCTTCTCCAACCTCGAAGAAATCCAAGCCATACGCGCCCGTTCTTGGGCCGCACGCCTGTTCATCGCTTTCAACAACCTCGTCAGCAGGCAACGATAGGTCAGTGCCTTCAATCGGCCCGCGCCGCTACTCAGGAGAAACGACATGCTAATGGAAGACATCGCCGCCCTCTTCGCCCCGCAGAACCGAAGGCTGATCAAACTGACCACGCCGCTCTCTGCCGACCAGGAACTGCTGGTCGATACCTTCGCCGGCAATGAAGGCCTTTCCACACTGTTCCACTACGACCTGTCGCTGATCAGCCAGGACGCGCATATCGAACTCAAGTCACTGATCGGCAAGCCGGCCCTGCTGGAGATCGAGCTGGCCGAGGGCGGCGCGCGGTTGATCCATGGCTATGTCAACGATTTCGCCAGCGGCGGCAGCGACGGGGGCCTGGCCTATTATTCGGCGACCTTGGTGCCCTGGCTCTGGATGCTCAGCCGGCGCTTCGATTCACGTATCTTCCAGGACCAGACCGTCGAGCAGGTGCTTACCCAGGTGTTCGCCGGCTACGGCTCCCTGCCCAGCGTCCAGTTCAACCTCACCCGGCCGCTCAAGACCCACAGCTACATCACCCAGTACCGCGAGAGCGACTTCAACTTCGTCCAGCGCCTGCTGGACCAGGAAGGCCTGTTCTACTATTTCGAACACAGCCATGAACAGCACACGCTGGTGATAGGCGACAACTCCACCTTGCTCACCGCCGTGCCCGAACAGCCCAGGATTCGTTTCCACAGCACATCGGTCACCGAGACCGCCGACGCCATCACCCACTGGAGCGGGTCACGCCAGTTGCAGTCCAGTCGCATGGCGGTACAAACCTTCGACTACAAGCAACCGCGTAACGCGCTGCCGGTAGTCATGGACAGCCTCAACCAGCAAGGCGATGTGGCGCCTTTCGAGATCTTCGACTTCCCAGGCCAGTACACCCATGGCGACTATGACGCGGGCGAACGCCTGGTGCGCAACCGCCTGGAAGCCCTCGAGGTGCAGGCCAAGGTCTTCGCAGGCAGCAGCAACTGCCGCGCCATGCGCACAGGCCATACCTTCGAGCTGCAACACCATTACGAACATGACCAGGACAGCCCCGATGACCGGCGCTTCCTGCTCCTGGCGCTGCGCCACGAAGGCGCCAACAACTACCGTCATGCCAAGAGTGCCGTGGCCTACTACCGCAACCATTTCACCTGCATCCGCAGCAAGATCCCCTACCGCCCCCAGCCCACTACCGAGCGCCCACTGCTGCATGGACCACAGACCGCCATCGTGGTCGGCCCGCCCGGCGAGGAGATCTTCACCGACAGCCTCGGCCGGGTGAAGCTGCAGTTCCACTGGGACCGCTACGGCCAGCACGACGACAACAGCTCCTGCTGGGTGCGTGTCGCCCAGGCCTGGGCCAGTGGCGGCTTCGGCAGCATCCAGATCCCCAGGGTCGGTGACGAAGTGGTGGTCTCCTTTCTCGAGGGCAATCCCGACCGCCCCCTGGTCACCGGCAGCCTCTACAACAGCCAGAACATGCCACCGTGGTCTCTGCCACAGAACAAGACCCAAAGCGGGTTCCTCACCCGCTCCACCAAGAGCGGCTCCGACGCGGCCAATTTCATCCGTTTCGACGACAAACAAGGCGCCGAGCAACTGCTCGTGCACGCCGAACGCTGCCTGGACACCGAGGTGGAACTGGACGAGACCCATAGCGTCGGCAACAACCGCAGCATCGCCGTCGGTGGTAACCAGTACCAGACCGTCCAGCAGGATGCGGAGGTGACCATCATGCAAGGCGCCTATTCCCTGGCGGTCACGCAAAAGCATGTCGAGATCCAGGCCAACACCCATATCACCCTGCGCGTCGGCAACAGCAGCCTGACCCTCACACCCCAGGCCATCACGCTCAAGGCCGACGCCATCCATAGCCAGAGCACAGGGGAAACCCGCATCGAAGGGCAACCCATCAAGCTGAACCAATGACTCGCCGAACCGCCTTGCGTACGCTATCGACGATACGCCATGTAGGCCGTACGCATACCACCGGCCCAGCCATCGAGCACTGCCCAGCTGAAGGTGGCGCCGGTTAACGCCGACTCAGGGCCAGGCGGGCGGCAAATGCCACGAACACCAGGCCGGTGGCACGGTCCATCCACTTGATCACCGGCCCACGGCGCAGTGCAGCAGCCAGCGGCTGTGTCGCGGCGATCAGGAAGATCGCCCAGAGCAGGCCGAGCATGACATGGATGCCGACCAGGCCGAAGGTCCAGGCAACCAATGGCTGCCCGTGGGGAATGAACTGCGGCAGGAACGATACGTAGAAGATCCCGACCTTGGGATTGAGCAGGTTGCCCAGCATGCCCTTGAGGAACCAATTGGTACCAGGCCCTCCCTGCGCTCTGCCTGGTGACAACGCCTGGCGCGGGCGCAGCAGCATGTTCAGGCCCAGGAATGACAGGTAGGCGGCGCCGCAATACTTGAGCAGGTTGTAGGCCAGTTCCGAGACCGCGATCAGTGCCCCCAGGCCGAAGGCGACAGCCGCGCCCCAGAGCAGGCAGCCGGCATTGATGCCCAATGCTGCGCGCAACGCCTGGGCCCTGTTCTCTACCGTGGCCGTTCTCAGGATAAGCGCGGTGTCCAGGCCTGGGGTCACGGTCAGCAGCGTGGCAGCGAACGTGAAGGCGATCAGGTTGTCTGCGATGGACATAGAAACGGGCCTCGACGGGGTCCTGCGCACGTTAGCAGGTCCACAGGTTGCTGTGAAAGTGCCTGAGCGCGCCGGATACACTTGGCGGCCCCCCGCGCCTACAAGGTCCGTGCCCTTGAGGTCAGTCCAGCAGCCCTTGCGGCGTGTCCACGTCGCGCAGCACGCCCGCATCCTCCACATCCACCCAAGCGCAATGCGCCCGGTGCGCCCGGACTACCGCCCGTGCGCCTTCGTCGCCCGTCAGTTGCATCAGCTGTGGCCAGAAGGCACGGCCAAACAATACCGGGTGCCCTGGCTGGCCCTGGTAACGGGGCAACCGGATGCTGTCCGCCGAGGCGGCATCGGCCAACTGGCGCAACGTTGAAGGAGCGATCCAAGGCATATCGCCCAGCAGGATGGCAACCGCCTCTGCCGGGCTGTCGCCGAGCGAGGCAACCCCAGCCGCCAGGCTATGACCCATGCCAAGGGCGGCATCAGGGCTGTGCACCACCTGGCAGGCAGCTGGCAGCCCCAGGTCCTGCGCCACCTCACCTGGCCGCAGCACCACCCTGACCTCACCGAACACCGCCAAAGCATGTTCGACGCTCTGCACCAGCACGCGGGTACCCTGTGCCAGGACAGCACGACGCTTGTCACCGCCAAAGCGCGCACTGCGTCCGGCCGCCAGGACCAACGCAACGACCGTCACAGCGCCTCGCGGGCGATGCCGCTACGGGTCCGCAGAATGTCGGCGAGTACCGCCAAGGCGATTTCCGCAGGTGTCTTGCTGCCCAGGTTCAACCCGATGGGCGCATGGATGCGGGCCAATTGCCCCTCGTCCAGGCCTCCGATGCGCTGCAGGCGCTCACGGCGTTTGTCCGAGGTGGTGCGCGAGCCCATCACGCCGATATAGAACGCCTCGGTGCGCACGGCCTCGAGCATCGCCAGGTCATCGATCTTCGGGTCATGGGTCAGCGCCACCACCGCCGTGTCGCCATGGCAACCGCCATTGGCGATGAACACCGAAGGCAGCTCGCGACGGACCTCGATGCCCTCGAGCACCACGCCTTCGAGCACCTCGTCACGCGGGTCGCAGAGGATGACCTCGAACCCCAACCCCTTGCCGAACTCGGCGCAGAAATGCGCGACGCTGGAATACCCCGCCAGCAGCAGGCGCTGGGCCGCACCTACCCGCAGGCGAACGGTATCGGTGTCGTAGGCCACCCTTGGGCCCTGGCTGTGGTCGTCGCTCAGGCGACGCTGGCCATCGTGCAGGTCCACTTCGCGAAGCAGCCGGCGCTGTCCAAGCAGCGCCGACTCCAACTCACGTAAATGCGCCTGTACCTGGCAATCGGCTGGCAGGTTCTCCACCAGTACATCCAACACGCCACCGCAGGGCAGGCGGATATTGGAACGTGTGTCACTGCCATCGCCATAGCGCACCACGGTGGCAGGCTCTGCGAACTCGCCTTCGGCGACCCGTGCGAGGAAATCCTCCTCGACACAACCACCGGACAACGATCCCACCCATTGCCCTTGGTCGTTGACCGCCAGCAGCGAGCCCGGCGCACGAGGCGCCGAGCCGTAGGTGAAGAGCACGCTGCACAGCCATACACGTTGGCCGGCGTCAGACCATTGCAAGGCCTGGCGCACCACTTGCAGGTCAAGATGCTGCACGGCTCACTCCGCGCTCAGGTGCGCAAGCTGCTGCGCACTGAAGTCGCCCGGCAAACC
Source organism: Pseudomonas sp. NY15356 (assembly GCF_048068175.1). NCBI lineage: Bacteria > Pseudomonadati > Pseudomonadota > Gammaproteobacteria > Pseudomonadales > Pseudomonadaceae > Pseudomonas > Pseudomonas sp. NY15356. Next base: position 42,465 of record NZ_JBLUPW010000002.1, read on the forward strand.
ACCCCAGGCCTCGCGCAGGTAGTTGACCAGGTCGGCGACCTGCTGGTCGTCGAGCTTGTCGGCAAAGCCCGGCATCGGCTGCATGCGCTCGAACCCGGTGAACTGCTGCTCACGGATGCCTTCGAGAATCACCTTGGCCAGGTTGCGCGAGTCGGCCTGGCGCAGCACGGTATTGCCCTGCATGGCCACCGCGATGTGCGGCTTGCCCTCGCCTTCGACGCCATGGCAGCCGGCGCAGACGTTGAGGTACTGCTGGCGGCCGCGCAGGGCGCTTTCGCCGAGCTTGTCCACCGGCACGGCCTGCACCACCTTGGCCGCGGGCGGCTGGTCACCCAGCAGGTAGGTGGCCATCGCGGCCAGGTCGGCATCCTCCAGGTGCTGGGTACTGTGGTGCACCACCGGGAACATCTCGTTGAACATGCTGCCCTGGGCGCTGATGCCGTGCTTGAGGAAGGTGGTCAGGTCCGGCTGGGTCCAGCCACGCTCGGCCAGGTCCTGGGCCAGCAGGCTGGGCGCCAGGTAGCCACCGAGCAGGCCACCGGTCAGGCGCTTGTCCTGCTCCAGGGCCCCGATACTGTTGCGTGGGGTATGGCACTCACCGCAATGGCCAAGCACTTCCACCATGTATTGCCCGCGCTGCCAGGCCTCGCTCTTGCCTTCGGTAGGCTGCAGCTGGACGCTCTTGCCATACAGCATGTTCCATCCGGCAAGGCCCATGCGCACGTTGAACGGGAAGCTCAGGCTGGTTTCGGGCGCCGGCCGGTTGATCGGCGGCACCGTCATCAGGTAGGCATGGATGGCATCGGCGTCTTCACGCTTGAGCAAGTGGTAGGAGGTATAGGGCATGGCCGGGTACAGGTTGGCGCCGTCCTTGCGCTTGCCCTCGGTGAGGGCGGCGAAGAATTCGTCGCTGCTGTAGTCACCGATGCCGTACTGCTTGTCCGAGGTGATGTTGGTGCCGTAGATGGTGCCGAACGGCGAATGGATCGGCAGGCCACCGGCGAACGGTGCCCCACCTTCGGCAGTGTGGCAGGCCATGCAGTCGGCGGCGCGAGCCAGGTATTCGCCACGCTTGACCTGGGCCTGGTCGGCCGCCTGGGCCCCGAGCGACAACACCGCGCCCACGGCCAGGGCGAGGCCGGAAAGAACTCGCAGCATGCTCAACCCTCCTTGACCAGGCCGAGGTCGCTGAGCACCTCGCGGGTGGCGTCGTAGTAACGCACGTACCCGGTGCAGCGGCAGATGTGATGGCCGAGGCTGGCTTCGATGGCCCCCTCCAGTTCGCTTTTCTTCAGCGGCTGACGCTGGGCCTTCTCCACCAGCACGGTGGCGGCGTTGACGAAGCCCGGCGCGCAGTAGCTGCACTGGAAGGCGAAACGGTCGACGAACTTCTGCTGGATCGGGTTCAGTTCGCTGAGGTTGCCAGCCTCGTCATGCTTGGCATGGCCTTCGATGGTGCGCACTTTCTTGCCTTCGAAGTAGTGCGCGCCGGTGATGCAGGTGCGCACTTCCTCGCTGGTGCCGTCGGGGTTGTCGACGATCACCACGCAGGCGTGGCAGATGCCCTGGCCGCAGCCCAGGCGCGAGCCGGTGAGGTTCTGGTATTCGTGCAGGTAGTCGATCATCGCCAGGTCCTCGGGGACCTCGGCCGGACCGACGGGTTGACCGTTGAGGGTCATCTGGAGCGGACGGTTAGCCATTGAGGGCCTCCTTGACGCGGGCTGGAGTGATGGGCAGGTCGCGAACACGCTTGCCGATGGCATGGGCCACGGCATTGCCAATGGCACCGACCACCGGGATCATCACCACTTCGGCGATGCCCTTGGAGGGGTCGGTGGGCGACAACGGCGGCAGGATTTCGCTGGTCTGCTTCCACACCGCCACGTCCTTGGCCATCGGCAGGCGATAGCGGTTGAAGTTCCAGTTCCCCTCGCCCGGGCCGCCCTCGTACAGCGGCATCTCTTCGGTCAAGGCATGGCCGATGCCCATGGCGATACCGCCTTCGAGCTGGCCCTTGACCAGTTCCGGCACCAGCACCCGGCCGCACTCCACCCAACTGTGGTGGTTGAGCACCTGGACTTCGCCGCTGCCTTTGTTCACCTTCACTTCCACCAACGTCGCCACCGGGCTGTAGTAGGTCACCATGGCGTTGTTCAGCTGGGTGGCCGGGTAGGCCGCGTTCTGCCGGTCCAGCAGGTGGTAGTTGGCGCTGTTCATCTGCGCCTTCTTCGCGTTCGGGGCACCGTCGCCATACTTGACCGCCAGCGCATCGAGCGGCAGGCGCTCGCGCACGCCGTCGATGACGAAGTCGGCTTCAGCCCAGCTCCAGCGGTTGAATGCGTGCACACTGACGCCTGTGACCAAGCCCATCTCATGGGCCTTTTTCGCCAGCTCCGCGAACGGAATGGGCGACAGGCCGTTGCCGGTGAGCTCGCCGTTGACCCACACCGCGTTCTCGCGGCGCACCACCAGCGGGTTGGCCTGGCCGCCATACGGGCCCTGACGCCACAGCGAAAGCGCCGCTGGCCACAGACCATGGTTGAACAGCACACGCGCTGCTTCACGGGTGGCGTGGCTGAAATAGAAGGCCGAGTTGGTCGCCGAGGATGGCGAGGCCAGCTTGCCGACCCAGCGCGGATCGCGCAGCGCGGCATCCTGCTCGGCCTGGCTCATCAGGTAGGGGTTGCCGCTGGTGGCCAGTTTCAGCTCCGGCCATTGGGTTTCGGCAGTGGTCACCTCATCGGCCGGGCGCCCCAGGAAGTCGCTGACCACGAAAGCCTGGGAGGTCGACATGCCGGTGCCCAGCTCAGTGCCGATGTGGCGCAGGCTGATACGGCCATCGGCGGTGAACTCGATGCTGGCCATGGGCGCTTCGGCACCGGTGCCGAAGTCTTTCTGGCAAATGGCGAAGCCGACGCCGTACCAATTGTGCGGGTCCTTGGCTTCCATCGCTTTCTTGTGCGCGTCGCGGTTTTTCCACACCTCGTGTGCGCTGGCCTTGTCGAGGATCTCATGCAGGCGCAGGGCACCGGCGGGCACGGCGCCCTGGGTGTTCTTCATACCCGACTTGAGCGCATTCTTGCGGCGCAGCTCGATGGCGTCGACGCCGAGGCGGTTGGCGACCTCATCGACCATCATCTCGGTGGCCGCCATGCTCTGCAGCGTCCCGTAGCCACGCATGGAGCCGGCTTCGACACCTCGGGAGTGGTAGACGGTCACCGCCAGGTCGCTCTGCGGCATGTAGTAGATCGACTGCGCGGCAGTGGCCCCCACTGCAGCCACCGACGGGCTGTAGTTGATGCGCCCGCCTCCGTCGACACTCATGTCGGCGCGGAAGATCTTGAAGCTCATGTCGTTCTTGTCCACGGCCAGCTGGTAGCGGATGTCGAACGGGTGGCGCTTGATGCCGCTCTGGAACTGCTCGTAGCGATCGTTGGCCAGGCGGATCGGCACACCGGCCCCATACAAGGCAGCGACGGCCGCGTAGAACACGAAGATGTTGTTGTCCTTGGAGCCGTAGCCGACGGTGTAGCCGGGGTGCATGTTCAAGTTGTTCAGCGCGAAGCGCGAGGGCTTGATCATGTGCACGCATTCCTGCGCCACTTCGAACGGGCATTGGGTGGCCACGACGAAATGCAGGGTGCCGGTGGCCGGGTCGTACCAGCCGTTGCCGTTGTCCGGCTCCAGCGCTGCAGGCTCGATCGATGGGGTCTTGTAGCGCTCGTCGAACAGCAACCAGTCCTGCGGCGGCTGCTTGAGCTGCTCATCCATGCGCTGGGCATAGAACATCCCTTGCTCGGTCAGGGTGCCGTGCTGCTTGGGCTCGGCGGTCCACACCGGCTTGCGCGCAAGGATGGTGGGGAACAGCATGGAGTTCTTCAGGCTGGAGAACGTGTCCTCGTCGAACGGCGTCTGGCCGCCGACCCGCACGAAACGGAAGCTGCCATAGGGGTCACGCTGGTACAGCGGCGCCTGGGCGCCATAGCGGATCGCCTTGTCGTTGAACTGCAGCTTGAGCTTGGCCTGGCGGAAACGCTCGAAGTCGTGCCAGATCAGGATCGCCACGGGGTGGCCGATGAACATCGGCACCTTGCCAGGTGGCAACAAAGGGTCCGGCGAATGGGCCTCGGGCCAGGCGATGCCGTCCTTTTCCAGGTCGGCCGCGGTGACGATACGGTCCGGTTGCAGGTCGGCGCCCAGCCACGCCAGGTCATGGCCTGCATAGATGCGGTCGGCCTTGGTGGTCTTGAGCAACAAGGCGTGGCCCTGCTGCTGGGGCCAGCCGGGCATGTCCTTGGCGCGGATATCGCGGGCGAACACCTTGTTGCCGCACACCTTGGACAGCGCATCGTTGCGAAAGCGTGCCTTGCCATCATGGCTCATCCACTTCTGCGGTGAAGTGGTGACACTGTTTTCCATCAGGGCGGCGAACGCCTGGCTGCCGAGCGGCGCGAGGGTCACCCCCACGCCAGCGATCACGCCGCCTTGCAGGAAGGCGCGCCGGGAAATATCACGGTTGGTCATGCTTCATCCTCTGGGCAGAGCGCGCCTGCCCATGACGTATTCTGGTACTTGATAGCTCGGAGGGCGGAATCATTGACGTTCCGAAAGCAAGGTCGGAGTGGGGACCACAAAAACTGACCTCGGCGTCAAGTTTAACGCACTCACCGCTCGCCTGGCAAAGTCAAGCGGGCAACTTGTCGCGCCTTTGCTGTCGCGCCGAGGCGCGGCGGGGCTAGCGGCTAGCGCTTGCACCGCGCCAATACCACTTGGCAGGTGTTGGGCGTACCGCCGGAACGGCCGGCGTAGCGGATGCAATTGTTGAGGGATTTCTGCCGGGCGATGCCAAGGCTCGCGCCCCAGGCCAGGCCGCCCTCGCCTGTCGTCGGCAATGCCTTGGCGAAGCAGTTCGAACCTTGGGTGGCGGCGACGTAACGCGTAGTGCTCGCTTTTCGAGTACAGCCGGCGGTGCTGGCCAGGCTGATGATGAGCAAGGCACACAGGCCCCATGAGGCGACTTCAGAAGGTGTCTTGGCCCACATGCTGCTACTCCAGCGTTCAGAAACAGGGCGAGGCCGGGGCCCCCGGACACGGCTTTCCGGCAGCCTCGATTACAAGCGAAGCCCGTTTGAAGTAAAGCAGGCACAGCCATCCCTGCAACGCCAAAATGGCCCCAGAGCCGGGCGTCTTTCGTCCCCCGAAGGGGAAAGGCATTTGAGAAATTTCGCCATGGAAGGTACGGTTTCTGCTTCCTTCGAGCTCGCCAGCCTTGGCAACGGCGTTCATTCAAGGTGCTAGCCTTGGAAAATGCCTACGTGCCCAGGTGCGCGATGCTCACTGTTTTAAAAGGAGAAAACTGCCGCAATGACTGCAGCCGCCAAACCCAGGAGCACCCTCAACCCTCCCGTCTTCTACAGCAGCGCCATCCTCATCTTTCTGCTCGTTCTGTATGCCACGGCATTCCAGGAACATGCCCAAACACTGTTCGAACACGTCCAGGCCTGGATCGTCACCAATGCCAGCTGGTTCTACATCCTCACCGTGGCGCTGGTATTGATCAGCGTGGTGTTCCTCGCCGTCAGCCGCTATGGCGACATCAAGCTGGGCCCCGACCACAGCGAACCGGACTACCGCAAGAGCACCTGGTTCGCCATGCTCTTTTCCGCCGGCATGGGCATCGGCCTCATGTTCTTCGGCGTGGCCGAACCGGTCATGCATTTCACCAGCCCCCCGGTAGGTGACCCCGGTACCGTGGCCGCCGCGCGCGAAGCCATGAAGATCACCTTCTTCCACTGGGGGCTTCACGCCTGGGCGATCTATGCCATCGTCGCCCTGATCCTGGCCTACTTCAGCTTTCGCAACGGCCTGCCCCTGACCTTGCGCTCGGCACTCTACCCATTGATCGGCGAGCGGATCCACGGGCCGATCGGCCATGCCGTGGATGTCTTCGCCATCCTCGGCACCGTATTCGGCGTGGCGACCTCGCTGGGCTATGGTGTGCTGCAGATCAACAGCGGTTTTCACCATGTGTTCGGCCTGCCGGTGAACCCGACGGTCCAGGTGATCCTGATCACCGCCACCTGCGCCCTGGCCACGCTGTCGGTGGCCAGCGGGCTGGACAAGGGCATCCGCATCCTCTCCGAGCTCAACCTGGGCCTGGCCGTGGTGCTGATGCTGTTCGTGCTGCTGCTCGGGCCGACCGTGTTCCTGCTGCAGACCTACGTCCAGAACACGGGGGCCTACCTCTCGGATATCGTCAACAAGACATTCAACCTCTACGCCTACGAGCCCACCGACTGGATCGGCGGCTGGACCTTGCTGTATTGGGGCTGGTGGTTGTCCTGGTCGCCCTTCGTCGGCCTGTTCATCGCGCGCATTTCCCGCGGCCGGACCATCCGTGAGTTCGTCTGCGGCGTATTGTTCGTGCCGGCAGGTTTCACCCTGCTGTGGATGACCGTATTCGGCGACTCGGCGATCCACATGATCCTCAACGACGGCGTGAAGGCGTTGTCGACGGTGGTCGGCCAGGACAGCTCCCTGGCACTGTTCGTGTTTCTCGAGCGGTTCCCGTTTTCCAGCATCGTTTCACTGATCGCCGTGCTGATGGTCGTGGTGTTCTTCGTCACATCGGCCGACTCCGGCGCGCTGGTGGTGGATATGCTGGCCTCCTCCGGGCAAGGCCATTCGCCGCTGTGGCAACGCATCTTCTGGTCGGTAAGCATCGGTGCGGTCGCCATCGCGCTGCTGCTGGCCAATGGGCTCAAGGCGCTGCAGACGGCGACCATCGCCAGTGCGCTGCCCTTCGCGGTCATCCTGCTGACCGCGATCTGGGGCTTGTTCAAGGCCTTGAACCTGGACGCGACACGCCGCGGCCTGCGCAACCAGGCGTTGCCTGCACCTCGGCACACCCGTCAGCCTCACGGAGGCTGGCAGCGGCGCCTGCGCAATATCGCCATGATGCCGCGCCGGGCCCATGTCACCCGCTTCATCGCCGAGGTGGTCAAGCCCGCCTGCGAAGAGGTGGCCGTCGAGCTGCGCAAGCAAGGCTATGAGGTAACGGTGAACGAACGCGAGGACGGGCGTGTGACCCTCGAACTGTCCCATGCCGGCGAGGGGCGATTCCTGTATGAAGTACGCCCGCGTGCCTTCAACACACCCAGCTTCGTCATGCGTGATACCGAGGACGCAACCGATGCGCGCAAGTACTTCCGCGCCGAAGTGCACCTGCGCGAAGGCGGCCAGGACTACGACATCATGGGTTGGGGCCGTGACGATGTGATCGGCGATATTCTCGACCAGTACGAGCGTCACCTGCATTACCTGCACGTGGTCAGGTGAGGCCCGGCTCGCCGCGCCTTGAGGTCGATCAGGGCGCTGCGGCCTTCCGAGCATTGCCTGCGGTGGTGTCGCAGGCCCAGAAGTCCACGGCTGCAACACGCGTGTCCGGTGGCCCCAACCAATACGACAGCGTTCGGCATCGACCCGCGACGCATAGCTGGTAGTCCCCAGCCTCAGGCGTGCGTCCGGCATGCAGTGGCTGCAAGGGCGGCAAACGACGCTGGTAGTGCCAGCTGCCGTCCTGCAGCCTGGCATCGTCCGGGATCTCCATGCCAGCACCGCTGCCGCGCACTCTGGCTTGCGTCAACACCAAGCCCGCCGGCGTCAGCTGGTAATCCTCCTCCCACCGGACTTTCTCGACGCTGTGTTGCCAGGCCAACGTGAATGTCGACACCGGCAGTTGCACCCACACCGTCCCGGCAAGCCCAAGGCAAAGGCCGATCATGCCGGCTGCCGAGCCTGTGCCCGATGCCGCCAGGCGTGCCAGGCCAACACACCAATGCCCAGCAGGAAGCCGATTTCATCGCTGATGGGCAATGCAAGGATCAGCGATACGCCTGCCAGGAACGCCAGCAACCGCTCCCACCATGGCATGGGTGCCTGCAGGTAGCCGATAGAGGCACAGCCCCAGAGCGCCACGGCGAGCAGCGCCTTGACCAGCATGTAGAGCGTGCCGCTCCAGTCGTCGCCCTGCATCATCAGCGCCGGGTCGTACACGGCCATGAACGGCACCACGAAACCGGCCAATGCAATACGTACGGCCCAGAAGCTGATCAGCAAGCCCTTTTCCCTCGCGATCGGAGCCGCCGCGAAGCATGCCAGGGCGACCGGTGGCGTCAGGTCGGCAAGGATGCCGAAGTAGAACACGAACATGTGCGAAACGATCAACGGAACGCCCAATTCAAGCAAGGCAGGTGCGGCGATGGAGCTGGTGATGATGTAGTTGGGGATGGTCGGGATGCCCATGCCCAGCACGAGGCAGGTCAACATGGTCAGCAGCAACGACAGGAACAGGTTGTCGCGCCCAAGATCGAGGATGTAGCCGGCGAAAGTCGTCGCCAGGCCGGTCAGCGAAATGATGCCGATGATCACCCCGACCAACGCACAGGCGATTCCCACAGGCACCGCGTGACGGGCTCCCTCGGCCAGTGCCATGACGCAGGCACGAAGTGTCGCACGGCCACCCTGGATGAAGAAACAGACGATGGCCAGCGCTGCGATCACCAACAGGATGATGCCGATGCCCATACGGAAAAAGCCCGAGCAAAGGATGCCCAAGGCGACCCAGAACGCCACCCGCATCCAGCCGCTGCCAGCGCGCAGGACAATCGCCGACCCGAGGATGACTATGGCCGTGAGAGCAAGGCCGACCATTCCCGAATACAGGGGTGTACGCCCGGAGAACAGCAACGCGACCAGTACGACCAGCGGCACCAGCAGAAACCAGCGTTGGCGCAATGCCTCCCAGGCGCTTGGGCACTGTTCACGGGGAAGCCCATGAAGGCGGCTGCGCCGCGCCTCCAGATGGACCATCCAGTAGACCGAACCGAAATACAGCAAGGCCGGGATCAAGGCCGCCTTCGCCACCTCGGCATAGGGTACGTTGATCGTCTCGGCCATGATGAAAGCCACTGCCCCCATCACCGGTGGCATCAACTGGCTGCCCATGCTGGATGTCGCTTCAACACCCCCAGCGAACGCTGGCGCGTAGCCGAAGCGCTTCATCAACGGGATGGTGAACTGCCCGGTGGTGACCACGTTCGCCACGCCGGAGCCGGTGATGGTGCCCATCAGCGCAGAAGAAAACACCGACACCTTGGCCGGCCCGCCGCTGCGATGCCCGAACAGGCCCATGGCGAAATCGGTGAACAGGCGAATCATGCCGGCCTGTTCGAGAAAGGCCCCGAACAAGATGAACAAGTAGATGTAGGTGGCTGACACATAGGTAGGCGTGCCGTACAACCCTTCGGTTCCGAAGGCCAGCTGGTTGACGATCTGGTCAAGGCCATAGCCACGATGGGCCAGGTCGCCCGGCAGGTACTGGCCGTACAGCCCATAGGCCAGGAACGCCGCGCAGATGATCGGTAAGGCAACACCCATGACCCGGCGGGCGGCCTCGAAGACCAGCCCGATCACCACCAACCCGACGACCAGATCGTCCGTGGTCAGCTCACCGGAGCGCTGGATCAACTCCCCTTCGAAATACCATTGATACACCGCCGTGCCCATGCCCACCAGGCCTATCACCCAGGCCAATGGCTGCCAAGGCCTGCGATGACCGAGGCCGCCATAGCTCAGGTACACCACCAACAACAGGAACCCCACATGCACCGCCCGCAGGACCTGTGTCGATATCAACGGAAAAGCCGCCGTGGCGATCTGGAATATGGAGAAGGACAAGGCCACGACGAACAGCGAGGTCGGCCATCGATCGGTAGCGGCCTGCAGGCCTTGGGCGGTTTCGCTCATCTGAGCCTCCTGCTGGGCTGGGCAAGGTGTTCAAGGCAGCAACTGGTTTTCCTTGTAATACCGCTCGGCGCCTGGGTGCAGGGGTATGGGCAAATGCTTGGCGGCGTTTTCCGCTCGGATGTCCTTTGCCGCGGCATGGGCATTGACCAGCCGCGGGAGGTTGTCGAACAGCAGGCGGGTCATCTGGTAGGCCAGTTCATCACTGACATCCTGGCGGGTGACCAGGACATTGATGATTGCCGCCGTCGGCACCTCTGCCTCCTGTCCATCGTATGTCCCGGCAGGGATGGTCGCTTGCTGGTAGGCATCGTTCCCGATCTTGGCCACGACCTGCGCAGGGATAGGCACGAACACCACCGGCAAGGTCGCGGCCAGGTCACGAATGGCCGCCTGCCCCAGCCCCGAGGATTGCAACGTGGCGTCGAGCTGGCGGTTCTTGATCAGCTCGACGGATTCGGCATAAGGCAAGTACTCGACCTTGCCCATGTCCTGGTAGGTCAACCCCGCCGCCTTGAAAATCGCACGGGCGTTGAGTTCGGTTCCGGACTTGGGTGCCCCCACTGAAATGCGCTTGCCTTTGAGGTCATCCAGTGACCGGATGCCAGATTCCTTGCTGGCGACGACCTGGATGTAGTTAGGGTAGGTGCCGGCAATGGCTCGCAGTTTTTTCAAAGGGGTCTTGAAGCCCGCCTCAGCGTCCCCTTTCCAGGCATCGGCCACCGAATCGCCCAACGCGAATGCCAGCTCGCCACGGCCGGCCTGCAACAGGTTGAGGTTCTCCACCGAAGCCTTGGTGGCCTGCACCGATACCTTGCTGCCCTCGATGCCATGACCATAGATCTGCGATATGCCCACCCCGATCGGGTAATAGACACCGCTGGTACCACCGGTAAGGATATTGATGAAGGTCGGCGCGGCCTGCAGGTTGGCGCAGACGGTCAGTGCGGTGCTGGCCAGGGCCAGCCGGAGGGCTCGTTTCATGGCAAGGAATCTCCTTTTATTGTTGTTTTCCTGCGCCAGTAAACCTAGAACGAATATACCAACCCTGCCCAACTTTATGCTCGCAGCGCCAGCCCAGGCCTACCGACGCGGTTGCTGGAAGGTGCGCGGCGGTAACCCGAACTCGCGCTTGAACATGGCGGTGAAGGCGCTGGGCGTCGAATAGCCGGCATCGAGCGAAACCTCGAGGATGTTATGGCCTTGGGCCAACCTGTCCAGGGCGATGAGCAGGCGTGCCTGCTTGCGCCAGGTCCCGAAGCTCATCCCGACGTCTTCGTGGAACCAGCGCTGCACGGTCTTGATGGTGACGCCGAGTGCCTCGGCACATTCGGCCAGGCCCCAGTCGAGTGTTCGGTTCTGCACCAGGTCCCGACACAAGGCTTGCAATCGCTGTCCCTTCGGGCGCGGCAGGTAGATGGCCGAGGTCCCTGCCCCTGCCAGCTCCTCGAGCAACAGCTCGATCAGCCGCGCATTGCGGCTCCCCTGTGCAATCTCGACCCCGATGGTCGATGCCTCGATGATCAGTTCCCTCACCAGGTTGGAAATCCTGTACACCGTGCATTCGCCTGGCATGCCCGGGGTGCGCTGGGGCTTGAAATAGAGCGTGCGGATGCGCGTGGCGCCGAGGGTGCGGGTCCAATGGGCGATCTCTGCCGGAATCCACAATCCATGGTTGCACGGCACGACCCAGCAGCCCTGGTTGGTATTGACCACCAGAGTGCCCTGGGTCGTGTAGAGCAACTGGCCGTGGGTGTGGCGATGGGTGTCGATGTGAGTCCCGTCAGCCAGGTCCAGGGCCAGCGTGGCAATCTCCCGGTCGGGCGGCAGGAAGTGTTCGGTGGCGATCATTGAGGTAAGCCTGAAGGTAAGCGCGTATTTCGGATCGCCGGAGCGCCGCGATGGGCTGCCTGCAAGGATGTCCATGATTCGACGATCAACGTCCATCAGTCGTTAGACGGAAAATGCCCCAGCTTAGCATCATGGCTGCCTCCCTCCTCTACCTGATGTGCCGCCCACCATGACCAGCTCGTTAGCCACCTCCACCGAACTCACCCTCGAGGCCGTTGCACAGCTCAAGCGTATTGCCGACTCGCTGGAGCGTGCATTCCCACCAGCAACAGGTCCGGCCTTCGATGCCGGCGCGATCGCCTACCAATGGCAGTACCGTGCCAGCCAGGGGAGGATGCGGGCCCAGCTGGTGCCGGTCAGGCGCCCGACGCTCATCGCCTTCGAGCAGTTGCAGAACGTCGACCGCCAGAAGGCGTTGATCCGCCAGAACACCCAGCAGTTCCTGGACGGCAAGCCGGCCAACAATGTGTTGCTGACCGGCGCCAGGGGCACGGGCAAGTCCTCCCTGGTCAAGGCGTGCCTGAACGAGTTTCATGCCCGGGGGCTCAAACTGGTGGAGATCGACAAAGAGCACATCGGCGACCTGCCCGAAGTCATCGAGCTCGTCAGCCAACAGCCCGGGTATTTCATCCTGTTCTGCGACGACCTCTCGTTCGAAGAAGGCGATATCGGCTACAAGCGCCTGAAGACCGCGCTGGACGGGTCGGTGGCGGAGCACTCGTCGAACGTGCTGATCTATGCCACGTCCAACCGCCGGCACCTGATCGCCGAACGGGCCTCGGACAACCTATCCATGACCCGCGGGGAAAACGGCGCCCTGCACCCTGGCGAGGAAGTAGAGGAAAAGGTGTCGTTGTCGGAGCGTTTCGGGCTCTGGATTTCGTTCTATGGCTTCTCGCCGGACGAGTACCTGAACGCTGTCGATCAATGGCTGGGCGCCTATGGCGTTCCAGAGCATGCACTGGAACAGGCCCACCTGCAGGCGACCCGCTGGGCCACCCAGCGCGGCTCCCGTTCCGGGCGCATCGCCGCGCAGTTCGCACGGGACTATGCCGGGCGCTGGAACCAGGAAACGGTATAAGGTTCGGTTCAGATCCCCTGGAGTCTGTGGTCCATGGACAATTTCGTGATTATTTCCGGCTGCTCGGGTGGCGGCAAGTCCACGCTGCTGGCGCAGCTCAAGCGACGCGGCCATGCTGTGATCGAAGAGCCCGGACGGCGCGTGGTGCAGCAGCAAGTTCGCGACCAGGGCCAGGCGCTGCCCTGGCTCGACTTGGTCGGCTTCCTGCGCAGGGTCATGGACATGGCCCTGGCCGACTACAGGTCGGCTGCGCAGAACAATACGCAGTGGGTGTTCTTCGACCGTGGCGTGATCGATGCCGCCGCGGCCCTGGAGCGCCTTACGGGCGAGCCCGTGCTGGCGGCCGTGGCCGAGTCCTGCCGTTATCACCGGCAGGTATTCCTCACGCCGCCTTGGCCAGAGATCTATGTGCAGGATGCAGAGCGGCGCCACGGCATACAGGCTGCGCTGGAGGAATACGAGCAGTTGCAGGGCGTCTATCCTGCCCTCGGCTACCAGGTATCGCTGCTGCCCAAAACCCCTGTCGCCGAACGCGCCGACTTCCTGTTGCGCACGTTGGCTGGCCACTGAAACACAGCCTCGAACGACAGCCTGCCCCAGAATGGCTGGGTACAACGGACCATCGCCTTCATGCGCACCAACCTAAGCGGTACTCACGTCACATCTCGACCTGGGTACCCAATTCGATCACCCGGTTGAGCGGCAACTGAAAGTACTTCAGGTTGCTGTTGGCATTCTTCAACAAGAACGCGAACAATTGCTCGCGCCACCGCGCCATGCCCATACGCCGGGTGGCGATCACCGTCTCGCGGCTGAGGAAATAGGTGGTGCGCATTGGGCTGAAGTCCAATCCTTCACGCTGGCACAGGCTCAAGGCCAGTGGTACATCGGGCTCCTCGATGAAGCCGAAATGCAAGGTGACACGGAAGAACCCTTCGCCGAAGGCTTCGACCTGACAGCGTCTGTCGGCACTGACCCGTGGCTCGTCCTCCGACACCACGGTCAGCACCACCACCTGCTCGTGCAGTACCTGGTTGTGCAACAGGTTGTGCAGCAACGCATGCGGCACGGCATCGGTACGGGCACACAGGAACACCGCCGTGCCCTGCACACGATGGGGCGGCTGGGCCTGCAGGCTGGCGATGAACAAATCCAGCGGCAACGCCGCTTCGTCCAGGCGCTCGACGATGATCTTGCGCCCGCGCTTCCAGGTGGTCATCAGGATGAACAGCGCCACCCCGGCGACAACCGGAAATGCACCGCCCTGGAGGATCTTCGGCGCATTGGCGGCGAAATACAGGCTGTCGACCAGCAGGAAGCCCAGCAACATGGGAATGGCCAGCCAGCGCGGGGTTTTCCAGGCCAGCAGCACCACCGCGGACGACAGCAGCGTGGTGATCAGCATGGTGCCCGTTACGGCCACACCGTAGGCCGCCGCCAGTGCGCCCGAGGACTCGAAGCCGATCACCAGCAGTACCACGCCGACCATCAATGCCCAGTTCACCGTACCGATATAGATCTGCCCCTGCTCCTCGCTGGAGGTGTGCTGGATGAACATACGCGGCACATAGCCCAGCTGGATGGCCTGGCGCGTCAGCGAGAAGGCGCCGGAAATCACCGCCTGGGAGGCAATGATGGTGGCCAGCGTGGCCAGGGCGACCATCGGCAGCAATGCCCAACCGGGGGCCAGCAGGTAGAACGGGTTGCGCACCGCCTCGGGGTTGCCGAGAATCAGCGCGCCCTGCCCGAAGTAGTTCAGCACCAGCCCCGGCAGCACCAGCATGAACCACGCCCGGGCGATGGGCTTGCGACCGAAATGCCCCATGTCTGCATACAATGCCTCGGCGCCGGTCAGGGCCAGCACCACCGCCCCCAGGATGGCCACGCCCACGCCTGGGTGCAGGACGAAGAAACGCACCGCCCAGGCCGGGTTGAGCGCCTGCAGCACCTCGGGGCGTTGCACGATCCCATGCACCCCCAACGCCCCCAGCACGACGAACCACAGCACCATCACCGGCCCGAACAGGATGCCGATGCGCGCGGTCCCGTGCTTCTGGATCAGGAACAACCCCACCAGCACGATCAACGAAAGCGGCACGACCCAATGCCCGATCCCGTCGAAGGCAAGCTCCAGCCCCTCCACGGCCGAAAGCACGGAAATGGCCGGGGTGATCATGCTGTCGCCATAGAACAGCGCCGCACCGAACAGGCCCAGCAGCACCAGCACTCGGCTCAGCTGCGGATAGGGCGCCGCGGCCCGCCGCGCCAGCGCGGTCAGCGCCATGATGCCGCCCTCGCCCTGATTGCTGGCGCGCAGGATGAACAGGACATACTTGATCGACACGACCCAGATCAGCGACCAGAACACCAGCGACAAGACCCCGAGCACGCCTTCCGGGGTGGGCTGCACGCCGTAATGCCCGGCGAACACTTCCTTGAGCGTGTACAACGGGCTGGTGCCGATGTCGCCATAGACCACACCAGCAGCGGCGACGAGCAGGCCAAGGCCTGTGGTTTTCGAAGAAGGGGAATGATTCGCAGCAGTCGCGGCTTCGCTCACGGATGACTTCTCTGGGCAGACGGTAAACCGCGCACAGTATCGCTTCCCGCCATGAGCCTAGGCGTAAAAAGAGCGTAAAAAACGCGGGTTCATCCCGCTGCTGAACGGTACCGCTTCACTCGGTACATCTCGCCATCGGCACGGCTAAGCAAGGTATCGGCGTCCTCGCCATCGCCCGGGTAGCAGGCCACACCGATGCTGCAAGACGGCATCTTCAACCCGCCAAGCTCGCCGCCCGGCGGCTCGGCCATGGCGGCGAGGATCTGCTCGACCTTCTCGTAGACGGCGCCTGGGGCATCAAGGTCCGTCAACAACACGGTGAACTCGTCGCCGCCCATCCGCGCCACGGTATCGGTCTCGCGCACGCAGCCCTCCAGGCGCCGGGCGACCTCGCACAGCACCCGGTCGCCCGTGGCATGGCCGTGAACATCGTTGATGCCCTTGAAGTCATCGATATCGAGGAACAGCAACGCCAGGGTGCTGCCGTGGCGGCGCGCCGCGCGCAGGGCTGCGTCCAGGCGCACATTGAACACCGCGCGGTTGGTCAGCTTCGTCAGCGGGTCGTGGTGGGCCAGGAACCGCAGCTCCTCCTCGGCGTGGGTCAGGGCCGTCACGTTGCGCGCAACGCCGATCCGCGCACCCACCTCCTCCGACCAGGAAGCCGCCCACAGGATGTGCACGATAGCGCCATCCTTGCGAATGTAACGGTTACGAAAATCGATGTGGGGGTGGCCGTTCATGATGCGGATGATCGACGCGCGAGTCGCCGCCAGGTCGTCCGGGTGCATGTATTGGGTGATGGGCGTGCCGACCAGCTCCTCGGGCCGGTAGCCCAGCAGCGCCTGGCAGGCATCGCTGACGAACACGATCTGGTTGTCCCGATCGACCACGAAGACCGTATCCAGCATCAGGTGGATCAGCCGTGGGTACAGCGCTTGCAGGTCAACGGGCATAGGGCGGCGGGGTCCGGTTATACGGGCTTGAGCATAGCCCGACGGCGAGGGTGTGTGTGTTTCTAGTGCATGTGCCAAGGCGACGTCAAGCCGACGCCAACGCCTGCAATCGGGTGCCGTGAGCGTTTCGGTGATGATGGCTGAGCGAAGCGGTGGCGGTGCCCTCTGGGGCCCTATGGCTCAATGGCGGCGAGCCTGCGCCCGGTGCAGGCCTTCGTGCCCCCAAAACAGACGAGAACAACAAGATGACTTGCACACCCCGCCTGCTGCCCCTTTTGCTCTCCATAGGCCTTGCCAGCGCAAGTGCCCCGGGCCTGGCCCAGGTCAGCGCCGACGAAGCCGCCCGCCTGGGTAACGACCTGACCCCAATGGGGGCCGAGAAAACAGGAAATGCCGACGGCAGCATCCCGGCCTGGACCGGCAAATGGCGCGGTACGCCGCCCCATGTCAGCTTCGCCGGCACCGGGCACAAGCGCCCCGACCCCTATGCCGGGGAAAAACCGCTGTTCACCATCACCGCGCAGAACATGGCCGAGCATGCCAACCGCCTGTCCGACGGGCAGAAGGCCTTGTTCAAGCGCTACCCGCAAACCTATCGGATCGTCGTCTACCCTAGCCACCGGGATTTTCGCTATGCGCCGGAGGTGGAGCGCAACATCCGCTACAACGCCCTCAATGCGCAGCTGGTCAATGATGGTTACGGCGTGACCAACGCCTACGGCGCCTCGCCGTTCCCGATTCCGAAAAACGGCTATGAGCTGATCTGGAACCACAACCTGCCCAGCCGCGCCTGGAAAGAGGAAGCCACCTACCTAATGGCGCTGACCCTCTCCAACCAGAACCAGGTGTTCGAGAAGGTCCGCTACCAGATCCTCTCGCCTTGGGACAACCCCAGCGGCGAAGCCGAGACCTACGACGGCATACAGGCCTACGCGATGATCAGTACCCTGGAGCCGACCCGCAAGAAGGGCGAGATCATCCTCACCAACGAATTCAGCAACCCGGTCGCCCAGCCCCGCCAGAGCTGGCAGTACATCCCAGGTACCCGGCGCGTGCGCCGTGCGCCCACGGTCGGCTATGACACACCCTATGGCGTGGGAGGCTTCCGGGTGATGGACGAGGACCGCCTGTTCAACGGCGCCCCGGACCGCTACCAATGGAAGCTGGTAGGCAAGCAGGAGATGTACATCCCCTACAACAACTACACGCTCGACGACCCCGACCAGCCCCTGGACACGCTGCTCACCGAGCACGGCCACCTCAACCCCGATGCCGTGCGCTATGAGCTGCATCGTGTCTGGGTGCTGGAGGCCGAGCTGCGCCCCGGAAGCCGGCACACGTATGCCAAGCGCCGTCTGTACCTGGACGAGGACAGCTGGACCGCCGCCCTCGCCGACAACTACGACGCCAAGGGCCAGCTCTGGCGCACCAACGTACAGACGTCGGTCTACGCCTATGAAGTCCAGGCCTTCCACGCCCGGGTCGCGGTATTCCACGACCTGATCGCCGGGTCCTACCTGGTGGACCGCCTGGTCAACGGCATGGGCGCCACCGCCCGGCTCAACGATGCGCGCTTCGATGCGGGCTATTTCTCCGCCGGCAACCTGCGCAAGCTCGGTCAGTGAAACCGTGCGGCCCCGGCCAGGCGATGGAAGATCGCCTGGCCGGGGCCGCTTTCTTTTTCATGCAACAGGCCTGGTGGCGAGTCAGTCGCCGTCCACCACCCGCAACACCAACTTGGCCTTCGCGCCGCCATGCTGCAGCAGGTCGTGGGCGTGGGCCACCTGCTCCAGCGCCAGGGTCTGGATACGTGGCGTGCGTACCTGCCCAGTGGCCAGCAAGGCAGCGATGCGGGCAAGGTTGGCGCCGCTGGGCATCTTGCTGTAGGTAACAGCCGTGCGCAGCCCGCGCTGGGCCGCCGCACCATGGTCAGGGCCGGCATCGCCTACGGCCAGGGTCAGGATCGCCACCAACAGCCCGCCAGGGCACAGCATGTCCAGGGCGCCCGGCAGGCTGGCGCAGCCCACGCAGTCGAGGATCAGGTCCACGCCTGCGGGCGACCACTGCTTCACGACGGCCAGGATGTCCTGGGTGCGGTAGTCGATCGCCTGGTCGCAGCCCAGCGACTCGACATAGTCCAGGTTCTGCCCACTGCAGGTTGCCACGACGTGCGCCCCGGCGGCTTTGGCGAGTTGGATGGCGAAGGTCCCGACAGCCCCTGCCCCGCCATGCACGAGCACCTTCTGCCCGGCCTGCAACCCACCATCGTCGAACAGCCCGGCCCAGGCCGCCAAGGCCGGGGTCGGTACCGACGCCGCCTGGGCGAAGCCCAGGCCCTCAGGGATGGGCACGACAGAGTCCTGCCTCACGCAGCAATACTCGGCATAGCTACCCCAGTTACCGGCTCCCACATCACTCTGCGCGAACACCCGCATCCCGGGGGTGAAACCTGTAACGCCCTCACCCACTGCCGCTACGGTCCCAGCCAGGTCGAAGCCCAGGACGAACGGGAACCGATAGGTCAGAAAGCCCCCCAGGTAACCTTCGCGGCACTTCCAGTCGGCCGGGTTGACCCCGGCGCAATGCACCCGCACCAACACCTCACCAGCCCCCGGCAACGGCTGCTCGAGTGTCGCGAGCCGCAACACCTGCGAGCTTCCCAGTTGATCGATCACTACAGCACGCATAGCAACACCTCTTTCAGAACAACTCATAACTGATTGTTTTTGCGGGCCCATTGTGGGAGCGGTGCTCACCAATGGTTCGCTGCGTGACGGCGCAGCCCGTTTTCAGAAAATTTGTCATGCGTTGTGGTCCAGAAGATGGGGACGCGTCAGTAGGCTGCCGGGCAAGGGGCAGAACGCGTGGGATATGGCCTCGACGGCCCACTCGGGGCATTCCGGGTCGAACCAGCGATCCACCCAGCCCCAGTGGAAGGGGTGAGTCAGGTATTCCCCCTGGAGATCTTCCAGGCGGGCGAACTCCTGCTGCCAGACATGGGTCCAGCGGCCCGGTGAGCGGACCCGGCTCAATTGCCAGTTGCCGATGCCCTTCATGTAGGCAGGCATGCGCAGCAGGTCCCGTTCCAGGGCTTCGACGATGGCTGGGCTGCGGCCCTCACGCAGACGAAACAGCAAGGTGCGCCAGGTGCCGTCGCGCAGCCCGGGAGCTCGCTGGCCGCCGGCCACGCGCTGATAAGCCACCCGGTCTACCTGGGCGACGCCGGTCAGTTGCGATAGACAAGCCTCGGCGTCCGCCTGGAAGGCACTGCTGGCAAAGCACAGGTCCAGGGTGAAATCACCGCTGCCCCAGCTGCCGGGCAGGTTTTGCCCCAGGTTGAAGAAAACCAGGCCCGGCAGGGCCTGCAAGTGAGGTCGCAGATGCCTCTCCAGGGTGCTGGCTGCAAAATCCGGTGCCAGGTACAGCTGCGCGGTTTCATGCCACATCGTCATGCTCCTGCGCAGTGCTCAAAAGGCTGGCCTGCGTCTCCCAGCACATGCCGGGCACGCTGTCGGCACAGGCCATCGACAACGCTCCAGAACGCCAGCACTTCGGCACCGGCGCCCAGGCGCATGCCGTAGTAGCCCCACACATCGGGCACCTGCCATAACAACCAGAGGCGGTTGGCCTCGCCAGCCACAGCCACCGGCGGTGACACCCAGCGCTGCAGCAGGGTCAGCCCACGGGCGACGCTGTGCGGCAGGTAGAGCTCGTCCAACGCCTCGAGCACCGTTGGGAGCTGCTGGGGCTCGAGCAGGATTTCATCGAGGATCTGGATCACGACTTGCCGATCCTCCGTTCAGGTGACAGGCTGGTGCGATTCGACAAGCGAGTGAGAGCAAGGCCCATGTTCCGGGTACTCCGCGAAAGTTGCAGGGTTCGCCGCGGTTTCAGCGCTGGCTTGCCCTCCATTGAGCCATAGCGGCCGGGGGCAGACCGCCACAGGTTCGATCACCCACCACCACCAAAACGATCAGCAGGCGAGGTTGATGATGGCGTTGCGTTCCACAGCACCGGTTCGCGTTCCCCAGGGCCTGGATACCCGACTGTTGGCGGAGCTGCAGCGCCACAAAATCGCCCTGGAGCCGCCGCCATCGGCCCTGCTGTCCTCGGCGCAGCGCTTCGTCGCCCTGTATCGCCAAGCCATCGAGCAGTTGGAGGCGAAAGTCGCCCAGGGCGAAGGGCAACCGCCGATGCGTAAGGCTGAGGTCGACCTGATGTGCCGTTGCTTGCTCAGTTGCGGGCACCTGGACGAAGCCATTGCCTGCGCCGCGCAGTTCTGCGCCATGCTCGACCCGCGCGCAGGCTGCCTGAGCCTGGAGATACAAGGCGCCACGGCCACCTTCCACATGGACTCGTTGCGCCACAAGCGCAGCAGTGCGGCATGCCTGGTGGACCTGACTGGGCTGTTCTGTTACCTGCAGTTGTTTGGTTGGCTCATCGGGCAGCCGCTACGGCCCGACCAGGTCTTTCTCGCCCACCCCCAGCGCGAGGATGCTGCCCCCTTCCTCGGCCTGTTCGATGCGCCGGTCACTGTCGGCAAGCGCACCTATGGTTTCAGCTTCGATGCCGCACTGCTGTCCCGCCAGGTGATACGCACGCCAGCAGAGCTTGCGCTGTTTCTGGTGGACTTTCCGTTCCGCCTGATCGGTGCGCCCCCCAGCGCAGTGGCGATCACCCAGCAAGTGCGCGGCTTCCTCGATGCGGCCCTGAGCCATGAACAGGAGGTGCCGGCGCTAAGCGCAATCGCCGCCGCGCTGGGCACCACCGAACCGACCTTGCGTCGACGCCTGGCCGCCGAGGGTTCCAGCTACCAGGCACTGCGCCGGCTCAGCCTGTGCGAGTCGGCGCAGCGCTGCCTGCGCGACACCGACTGGACGATAGGCCGTATCGCCGGCCACTTGGGGTTCGCCAGTGAAGCAGCATTTCGCCGGGCCTTCCTCAGCTGGACCGGGATGGCGCCCAGCCGTTATCGCGCCCGACAGGGCGGCGCGAACGGCTAGCGTGATATCACTTTGACAATATGGCTCGGCACATAAACTCGTTCTAGCATTAACAACCTGTCTCCAGCACGCCTGTGCCCATGAGCGGTAGCGCGCACTGTTCATGCACCGAGCAAGACACACGATCACCTGACGCATTGATGCATAAGGTCTGCCATGCGACTTTCAACGTTTATCCTGGACAACATGGAAAGCATCCTGCAAACGTGGGAAGCGTTCGCCAGGTCCGTAGAGACACCGAACCGGGGCTTGAGCGCCAATGGCCTGCGCAACCATGCCGAGTACATCCTGCGCACGGTAGCCCAGGACATGCGCACGCCGCAGACAGAGCAGCAGCAGATCGCCAAGTCCCATGGCCTGGGGCCGTCTTCGAGCCATGAGACCGCCGCCCAGACCCATGCGGTGCTTCGCCTCATCGACGGCTTCACCCTCGACCAGATGGTGTCGGAGTATCGCGCCCTGAGATCGAGCGTCTTGCGCCTGTGGTTGGCACAAGACCCGGCGCAGCACAGCTACCAGGTCGACGACATGATCCGCTTCAACGAGGCGATCGACCAGGCCCTGGTCGAATCGATCGGTGCCTATGGGCAGGAAGTCGAGTCGACACGCAAAACCGTGCTTGGCGTGCTCGGCCATGACCTGCGCTCCCCCTTGACCGCCGTACTCATGGGCTCGGCCCTGCTGACCAAGAGCCCACAATTGAGTAGCCGCGAGAAAGACATCGCGGCCCAGATCGCCGCTAGCGCACAACGGGCGAACCAGATGGTCAAGGACCTGCTGGACCTTGCGCACTGCAACCTGAGTACCGGCATCCCGATCGTTCGCGCGCACACGGAACTGAACCGGGTCTGCAAGGCGGTCATCGAGGAAATCAAGGCTGGCAATCCCGGGCTCGACATCGTGCAGGTCGATGAGCGGACCATCATCGGCGCATTCGACGGCGCGCGGATGTCCCAGGTGTTCTCGAACCTGATAGGTAATGCGGTCCGTCATGGCGAAGCGCGCAGGCCGATCAGGGTCCTGCTTGGCGGCGACGTCGACCGGGTGATCCTCGAGGTGCACAACTTCGGCGAACCGATTCCCGCCAGCGCCCTGCCCTCACTGTTCAGCCCCAAGGCGCGTTACACCCAGTACACGGACAAACAGAAAAAGCCCAGCGGGCTGGGCTTGGGCCTGTTCATCGTCTCGGAGATCGTCGAGGGCCACGGTGGGCGTATCGAGGTGGAGTCCAGCCATGCCCACGGCACCTGCTTCCGGGTGATCCTGCCGGCAGGCTGAGCCAGACGCTTTCCTGTGCCCAATCGCCGGCAAGCCGGCGATTGGACTGCAAGCGCCTCAGTGCACCGAAGCCTTGCGCCATGCAGTCATGACCGTGGCCAGCACGATCAGGGCGGCGCCTGGGCTATTGCGTCAGCGAGCGTGCGCCACCGCACTGGCCCGGGCGCGGTGCAGCTTCTTGTAGCTTTCGACCAGACGCAGATGCCGATCGAGCCCTTCGAGCTTCAGGCTGGTCGGCGTCAGCCCATGGAAGCGCACACTGCCCTGCACCGAACCCAGCACCGCATCCATCCGCGCATCGCCGAACATCCGGCGGAAGTTGACCTCGTAATCGGCCAGCTCCAGCTCATCGTCCAGCGTCACTTCCAGCACCACGTTCAAGGCCTGGTAGAACAGCCCGCGCTCGACGGTGTTGTCGTTGAACTGCAAGAACGCCTCGACCAGCTCCTTGGCCGCTTCGAACTCCTGCAAGGCCAGGTAGATCAGCAGCTTGAGCTCGAGGATGGTCAGCTGCCCCCAGGCGGTATTGTCATCGAACTCAATGCCGATCAAAGTCTTGATGTCGGTGTAGTCGTCCAGCTCGCTGTCCTCCAGCCGCTCGACCAGCGCCTGCAGGGCCGCGTCGTCGAGGCGGTGCAGGTTGAGGATGTCGGCACGGAACGCCAAGGCCTTGTTGGTGTTGTCCCAGATCAGGTCTTCCACCGGGTAGATTTCCGAATAGCCCGGTACCAGGATGCGACAGGCGGTTGCCCCGAGGTGTTCGTATACCGCCATGTACACCTCCTTGCCCATCGACTCGAGAATGCCGAACAGGGTCGCGGCTTCTTCGGCGTTGGAGTCCTCGCCTTGGCCGGAGAAGTCCCACTCGACGAACTCGAAGTCGGCCTTGGCACTGAAGAAGCGCCACGACACCACGCCGCTGGAATCGATGAAGTGTTCGACGAAGTTGTTCGGCTCGGTCAACGCATGGCTTTCGAAGGTAGGCTGCGGCAGGTCGTTCAGCCCTTCGAAACTACGCCCCTGCAGCAGCTCGGTCAGGCTGCGCTCGAGCGCCACCTCGAAGCTTGGGTGGGCGCCGAACGAGGCGAACACGCCACCGGTGCGCGGGTTCATCAGGGTGACGCACATCACCGGGAATTCGCCGCCCAGCGAGGCATCCTTGACCAGCACCGGGAAGCCCTGCTCTTCCAGGCCCTGGATACCGGCCAGGATGCCGGGGTACTTGGCCAGGACCTCCTGCGGCACATCCGGCAGGGCCAGCTCGCCCTCGAGGATCTCACGCTTGACCGCCCGCTCGAAGATCTCCGACAGGCACTGCACCTGCGCCTCGGCCAAAGTATTGCCGGCGCTCATGCCATTGCTCAGGAACAGGTTCTCGACCAGGTTGGACGGGAAGTACACCACCTCGCCATCGGACTGGCGCACGTACGGCAGCGAGCAGATACCGCGCTCGACATTGCCCGAGTTGGTGTCGTACAGGTGAGAACCACGCAGCTCGCCCTCCGGATCGTAGATTTCCCGGCAGTACGGGTCGAGGATCTCTGCCGGCAACGCATCCTTGCGGCCCGGCTTGAACCAGCGCTCATCCGGGTAGTGGACGAAATCGGCGTTGGCGATCTCCTCGCCCCAGAACTGGTCGTTATAGAAGAAGTTGCAGTTCAGGCGCTCGATGAATTCACCCAAGGCCGACGCCAGGGCGCTTTCCTTGGTGACGCCCTTGCCGTTGGTGAAGCACAGCGGCGACTGCGCGTCACGGATGTGCAGCGACCACACATTGGGCACGATATTGCGCCAGGAGGCGATCTCGATCTTCATCCCCAGGTCGGCAAGGATCTGCGACATGTTGGCGATGGTCTGCTCCAGCGGCAGGTCCTTGCCCGGGATGAAGGTGCGGGTGTCGTCGCCAGGGTTCACCATCAGCAGCGCCTGGGCGTCGGCGTCCAGGTTCTCGACTTCCTCGATGATGAACTGCGGCCCGGTCTGCACCACTTTCTTGACCGTGCAACGGTCGATGGAGCGCAGGATGCCCTGACGGTCTTTCTCGCTGATGTCGGCCGGCAGCTCGACCTGGATCTTGAAGATCTGGTTGTAGCGGTTCTCCGGGTCGACGATATTGTTCTGCGACAGGCGGATGTTATCGGTGGGGATGTTGCGCGTGTTGCAGTACACCTTCACGAAGTACGCCGCACACAAGGCCGACGACGCCAGGAAGTAGTCGAACGGGCCAGGGGCCGAACCATCACCCTTGTAGCGGATGGGCTGGTCGGCCACGACCGTGAAGTCATCGAACTTGGCTTCAAGACGAAGGTTGTCGAGAAAGTTGACCTTGATTTCCATGCGGGAATACCGTGATAAAAAGCAGAACAAAATGGCTGCCATTATCCGGGTTTTGCGGCGAAACGGCTAACCTTTCATGCCTCCGGGCAACCCGTGCCCGGAGGCATGCCTGGGTCATTCCAGCAACTGTTCCAGGCTCGGGTCGCGGATCACCCGCTGCATCGGCTGCGGCTCGGCATGGCCGGGCTTGGCCATCTTCAGCTTCATGCTCGCGACCTTGGCACAGGCGTTGGCGCCGTCGGCGTAGATGCCGCTCATGTCACATTTCCATTGGTAGAAGTTCACCAGGCCGCCCGACATCTGCAGGCTGTAGTCGGTGCTCTGGGTGCCTGCCGTGAACGGTACCCCCGCCGGGATGTTCTGGAACCATTTCATCCACTCATCCGCCCCCACCGCTGGCGGGTTCGCCTGGAACAGTGGATTCATGATCGCCACCTGGGGCGCCTCGGCGGTCATGTGGCAGCTCAGGCAGGAGCTGTTGGGGTTGTCCACCGGCCCGTTGAGCCGGCCGTTCCAGCCCAGGTGGGTCGGCGGCAACTCCTGGGTGTCGGCGTTGATCGCGGTCTGCTGCAGCGCGGGGTTGATCTTGGTGACGGTCGGCTCCGGGTTGGTGTGGTCATTGCTGGTGACCTGCGGGTCGTTGCCCCACATGATGCCCACCGGCACCAGGTTGTCCCAACCGGCCTTGCCGGTCTTGGCGCCGTTGTACTGGAATGTACCGAACAGCCAGCCGGTGTCGCTCATGCGGGTATCGCGCACGGCGATGTCCATCTGGATGAGCGCCACCTCCTTCACCTGGCGGTTGGCGGACTGGAACGTCTCGGTGATATAGCCCTGCCACAGCACCGGGTTGGCGAGGAACGGCACCGTGCTGCGGTCGATATCAGCGAACAGCGCCTTGCACACCACGGTGCCGTTGGCGAAGCTGTTGGGCTTGGAGGTGAAGCTCGGGTCGGGGTTCTGCGGGTCCTTCCAGACCTGGCCGAGGGTGTAGGCGCCGATGTCGTTGTAGATACCCACCGCGTAGGTCTGCCCGGTCGCGGTCTGCCCCGCTGCCAGTTGCCTGGCCTGGATCTGCGCTTCCTTGGTCAGGCCGTGAATTCCTTCGCGCCCCAGCGGCCCGTAGTGCTGCCAGGGCATGTGGTACCAGTTGCGCACCTTGTTGTTCTGCACGTACCAGTCGGCCTCGACGTTGCCTTCCAGGCAATAGGCCTTCGCCGCGTCCATGTAGGCGCGCCAGGTCTCGAAGTTGTTGTCCGGTTTGCCCGGCAGCAGCTTGAAGAATGCTGGCAAGGTGCCCTGGGGTGGCGTGCTGGGGTAGCTCTGGCTGAGGGTGAAGGTGGGGCCCTTGTAGCTCTCGGGCGGTGCATAGCCATAGTCCGGGTAGGTACCGGCCTGGGCCGCGAGGCTGAACAGGGCGGCCGTCATGGCCAAGGCTGCAGGCTTTCCTTGGAATGGGTTCATCACGGATCTCCTTGATCGCACAAGCCGGGCATCGCTCGGGCCCTTGCCCACCAATGCGGGGCTTCCATCATTGTTGTTGGTGGGCCCTGGCGTAGGCCAAGGCCGGCTTCACGGCTGGGCTGGGTCGTAGGCCTCCTTGGCGGTGCCGCCGGGACGAACGTGGCCGCCCCCCGTGACGAGAACGGGGGCGACCAGAAGGGAAAGGACATGAAGAGACGAGAAATGGCGCATGTCGACTCCTGTCGATCATTGACCGTCTTCCTTGCTAACAGGTGTAGGCCATCCTGGGAAAAGTGCCATCCTTTTCACATCAAACTGTGAGCAGGACCGCAACCGACCGCGGCTACCTCAGAAGAAGCTGCGCTGCGCCTTGAGTGTCACCCTACCTTCGCAATAGCTGTTGATGCCCGCATAGGCGTCGCAGCCGCCGCCGCGCAGGTCGGAGCTGCTGTAGATCAGGTTGAGGTCAATGCCCAGCCAGGGGCGCGAGAGTTCCAAGGACCAATCGTTGAACGTGTCGACATGGCTGCCGTCGCCAATGGTGAAAGGCGTGCCGAGGCGGTGATGGGCAAGCTTGACGGAGACGTCGACATCGAACAGCGGCAACCGGCCGAAATCGGCGAACAACGTGCCGGTATGGTTGCCGGGGTTGTCGCGCAGGGCGCCGCCGAAACGGCTGCCGAATACCGAAATGCCGCCGTACAGCGCATAGCTGTCGCTGTCGGCGAGGTTCGGCTGGCTGTAGTGGATCAACCCGGCCTCCAGGCCCAGGCTGTCGTCGAAGCGCCGCTTGTAGCCCAGGTAGCTGTCCAGGCGCAAGGTCGAGTTGGGGGTCAGGCCCACGCTGGGGGCGTACTGGCCGAAATACCAGCCGCTGGGGTGGCTGAGGTCCAGGCCACCGTGGAAGGCGCCAATGGCACTGGGGGAAATCAGCCCCTGGGCCATGGTGCGTGAAGCGGTCGTTCCCAGCTTGAAGTCGAAGTCGCCCAGTTCGCGCTGGATCTGCTGGGCCAACAGCATGGGGCAGAAAAGCAGCGCCATGCTCGGCACCAGCCAGTGCCTGGTCATGGTCACCGTCCTGGAGTGCCTGCTTTGAAGTGCAAGAGGATAACGGGGTTGGTTGCCTGGGGGAACCGTGGCCATTTGGTCATGCCACGGTGTGTGCCATTCCCAGTTACAGATGCCTTACCTATCTGCCTTGTTCAATGGCCAGCCATCCGCCGCCGGTATTGGCGGGTGCGCAGGGCGTTGCCCCACTGCTGCACCAGCAACGCCCACCAGGGCCAAACCCGGGGATGGCTTGCCTTGCCCCGGCTCAGCCGGCTCAGCTGGAACTTGACGACCGCCATGTTGGCGAGGGAAGCCAGTGCCTTGTTCTTCCAGGTGATCGGCACAAGCTCGGGCGCGCTGGGCTTGCCTGCCAGCCAGTCACGGGGCAATGCGGGGTCGATCGCCAGTGCCGTGCCGATGCCCACCATGTCCACCCCGCTGGCGATCACCTGCTCGGCCACCGGCCGCCGCCGAATGCCACCGGTCACCATCACCGGCAGGGTCGCCACCGCACGAATGTCGCGGGCGAACTCCAGGAAATACGCCTCGCGGGCCAGCGTACGACCGTCCCGGGCTTGCCCCTGCATGGCAGGCGCTTCGTAGCTGCCGCCGGACAACTCCACCAGGTCCACCGCGAGCCCATTGAGCATGCGCACCACCTGCCGGGCGTCGTCGCCGGTGAATCCGCCACGCTGGAAGTCGGCCGAGTTGAGCTTGACCGCTACGGCAAAGCCGGGGGATACCACGGCACGCACGGCCTCGACGATATCCAGCAGCAGCCGGGCACGGTTTTCCAGGGTCCCGCCCCACTGGTCGTTGCGCCGGTTGGTCATGGGCGAGAGAAACTGGCTGAGCAGGTAGCCGTGGGCGGCATGGATCTGTACGCCATTGAACCCGGCCAGTTCCGCCAGCCGCGCCGTGTTGGCGAAACGACCGATGACAGCTTCGATGACCTGCGGGGTCATGGCCTGGGGCGTATTGAAAAGCCTGGACATCGAGCCCAACGTCAACGGTACGGCCGAAGGCGCCCAGGTCGGTTGCCCGAGGTTGGCCTGCATCTGCCGGCCCGGGTGGTTGATCTGCAACCAGAACTGAGCGCCCCGGGACTGCCCGGCTTGGGCCCATTGTCGGAATGCTTCGATGTGCTGGTCATCTTCCAGAACCACGCCACCCGGGCCGGTCATGGCGTGGTTGTCCACCATCACATTGCCGGAAATCAGCAAACCCGCCCCGCCCTCAGCCCAAGCCTGGTACAGGCGGATCAACTGGGGGGATGGAGCATGGGCTGCATCGGCCATGTTTTCTTCCATGGCCGCCTTGGCGATGCGGTTGGCGAGGGTGGAGCCGTTGGGGAGCGTCAGGGGGGCGAACAGGTTCATGGCAAGCACCTCGAAGGAATGGTGCTGCGGACCTTATCCTTAAAGTCAACTTCAAGGTCAACAGGTGCTTTTCGAACCCAGCCCAAGCCCCTGTGAGTCGGCGCTGGTGTCGGCTGTCTTGCCCGCCGCGATGTCCTGACGCAACCGGCCCAGCACCCGTTGCGAGTTGTCTGCGCAGGCCATGCCGTCAGGCTTGCTTTCTATGCCGTCGATCACCAGCAACAGCTGTTCTTTGTTACGGGCCAGGCGCTGTTGCAGTACCTCGATCTCCTCGACCTTGCGCTTGAGACCGGCGAGCAGTTCGTCGTGCGGCCAACCGTTGCTATCGTCAGGCAGCAGATGGCGAATTTCCTCCAACGAGAACCCCGCCGCCTGGGCGCAGGTGATCATTTCCAGCACCCAGACGGCGTCTGCCGCGTAATCACGGTAACCATTGGCCTTGCGTGCGACCGACTGAATCAGGCCACTGGCTTCGTAGAAGCGGATGCGAGAAGGTGCAAGACCGGTAATTTTGGCAAGCTCTCCTATTCTCATGAGGCACCTTGAAAGTGGGTTGACCTTGAAGTGCACTTTAATCCTACAGTCACTCGGCGGCCAAGCCTCTTGACCGGCGTGGCGGCAGCCTGCACACCTCATCACAGGAGACGCGAAATGGGATACGTCACAACGCAAGACGGTGTAGAGATCTTCTACAAGGACTGGGGTCCGCGCGATGCCCAGGTAATCCATTTCCATCACGGCTGGCCACTGAGTGCCGATGACTGGGACGCCCAGATGCTGTTCTTCCTCGCCCACGGCTACCGGGTCGTCGCCCATGACCGGCGCGGCCACGGGCGCTCCAGCCAGGTCTGGGACGGGCACGACATGGACCATTACGCCGATGACGTGGCGGCCGTGGTCCAGCACCTAGGCGTGCAGGGCGCGGTGCATGTGGGGCACTCCACGGGAGGCGGAGAAGTCATTCACTACCTGGCCCGGCATGCCGAGGACCCGGTGGCCAAGGCGGTCATCATCGCAGCCGTCCCACCCTTGATGGTGAAGACTGCCAGCAACCCCGGCGGGCTGCCCAAGTCGGTGTTCGATGACTTCCAGGCTCAGGTTCAGGCCAACCGGGCGCAGTTCTACCATGACATTCCGTCAGGCCCGTTCTACGGCTACAACCGTCCGGGCGCGAAACCGTCCCAGGGCGTGATCCTGAACTGGTGGCGCCAGGGCATGATGGGCAGCGCCAAGGCGCATTACGATGGCATTGTCGCCTTCTCCCAGACCGACTTCACCGAAGCCCTGAAAAGCGTGACCGCCCAGGTGCTGGTGATGCACGGTGACGACGACCAGATCGTGCCTTATGAGAACTCGGGGCCGCTATCGGCCAAGCTGCTGCGCAATGGCACATTGAAAACCTACGCAGGGTTCCCTCACGGCATGCCGACAACCCATGCCGAGGTGATAAACGCCGACCTGCTGGCGTTCATCCGTAGCTAAGCGTTCGCAGCCATCGCGGGCCAAGCCCACAGTGATTTCGCAGGCCTTGAGAGCGGCGCAATCTCGGTGGGAGCTGGCGACAGCCTGCGATGGGCTGCGATGGGCTGCAAAGCAGCCCCAAGCCCTCAAACGGTAGAGCCTTAGACTCAAGGGGCCGCTTTGCGACCCATCGCAGGCTCCGCCACTCCCACAGAGGGGCAGCGGCGCCAGGTTGGCCCTCAGTCCGGAACGGACGCCCGCAGCGCTGCAGCCTTGGCCGCAGGCTGGCTGTTGACCATGCAATACAGCGCCCCCGCCAGGACCAGGCCCACCGCCCAGCTGATGTCCGCCCCCAGCCAGTTGGCGACGAAGCCGGTGTAGAACGACAGCTTCATGAACGGGATGGTGCCGATGATCGACACGGCGTACACCGCCAGCGTGCGGCGATTGAAGCGCCCGTAGCGCCCCTTGGCGTTGTACAGCTCACCGACTTCATACTGGCCGCGGCAGACCCAGTAGTAGTCGGCCAGGTTGATCGCACTCCACGGAATCAGCAGGTAGAGCTGGCCGATCAGGATGTCGGCGAAGAAGGTGTCGAACCGGTACTGGGTGGCGATGGCGATCAACGTCGCCGCGACGGTCAGCAAGGCCATGATCAGCGCCTTTGCCGACGACGTGACACGGCGCAGCTCACCGAAGGCACCGAAGATCGTCACCGTCGACATGTAGGCGCTGTACAGGCAGAGCACGTTGTACTGAATGACGCCCAGCGCAATCACGCCCAGCGCCAGCGGTGCCCAGGGCCCGAACAAGGTGGCGATGGCGGTGGCAGGGTCGTGGCCGAGCGCGGACGGGATGGCGACGGCCAGCAAGGCGCCCAGGGCCATCATGGCGAACGAGCCCAGCGCGCAGCCGCAATAGGTTGTCCAGAACGTGGTGCGGGTGTTCACGTTGGCCGGCAGGTAGCGCGAGTAGTCAGCTACGTAGGGGCCATACCCGAGCGTCCAGGAGGCCGCCTGCGCCACCACCAGGTTGAAGGCAGTCCAGGAGAATCCGCTGCTGAGCGAGGTATTTACCGCGGCCTCGCCGGGGTGCAGCAGGATCAGCACCAGGGCACCGCCGAACACCAAGGTGGACAGCAGGCTCATCCACGCGCCCAGGCGGTGGATCAGCTCGTAGCCGATGAAGCCGATGACGAAGGTCAGCACACCGACCAGGATGATCGCCTGGTCGTCGCTGATCGGCAGCAGCGCCTTCAGGGCGTCGCGCATGAGCACGCCGCTGGCGGCCAGGAACAGCACCGCTGCCGTGACCATCACCAATAATGGAATCGCAGCGCCATGAACGCCGAACTGCGCCCGGCTCTGGATCATCTGCGGCACACCCAGGTGAGGCCCCTGGGCGGAGTGCGCGGCCATGAAGATGGTGCCCACCAGGTTGCCGACCAGCAGGCCGAGCAACGTCCAGGCAAAGCTCAAGCCAGAGGCGATGCCCAAGGTGCCGACCATCAGCGCCGTCACCTGGAAATTGGAGCTGAACCAGATCGTGAACAGCCGCTTGGGTGAACCATAGCGTTCGGCGTGGGGGACGAACTCGATACTTCGCGTTTCCAGCTTCACGGGCGTTTCCTAATTGTTGTTATTCGGCGGATTATCAGCCGGGCAACCGAACGACATTCAGCCTGACGACGAACACCTCATAGCTATCAACGACTTACAGGTGCAGTTCGTCGACTTCACACCGCCATGCGCAAAGCCTCTTGGAGCGGATCGTGCTGCTCCCTGCCATGGCTCTGGAAAGCAGTTTCACCGTCTAGTCCGTTCAGAGGATTCCCACGCCACATCGAAGGCCGACCATGGCCCGCTCAAGGTCATTCCCGACCACGCCGTGTGTAAGGAGAACGTCGTGCAGAAAGTCATCTACCTGCTTTGGCAACCTGAGCAAGACACCTTCGAGTCGTTCGCCACCGCCCTGGCCGGCCCCCTCGCCGACCGTCTGCAGACCCTCGGCGCCCGACACCTGCAACTGAACCTCGCCGATGCCGACGTCAGCCCCGCCCAGGGCCTGCGCCAGGAACAGGCTGGCCCCCTGCCCCAGGCCGTGCTGAGCTTCTGGCTCGACACCGCCATCGCCGAATTCCGTCGCCCGTTCGACGACCTCCTGCAAGCCCATTGTGCACGCATCGCCGGGTACCTGGTCTGCGAATCGGTGCCTATCCGCAACACCCGCTTCCCTGCCCACGCCGGCCAGCGCACCCATGGGTTCTCGCAACTGGCCTTCCTTCAGCGGCCGGCACACCTGACCCACGAGGCCTGGCTCGAGGTGTGGCAGAACCACCACACCCGGGTAGCCATCGATACCCAGGACAACTTCGAGTATGTGCAGAACCTGGTGGTGCAGGTGCTCACCCCCGGCGCCGTGCCGCTGGCGGCCATCGTCGAGGAGTGCTTCCCACCCGCCGCCATGGGCGACCCGCAGGCGTTCTTCGATGCACCGGGCGATGCGGCGAAGTTCCAGCACAATCTCGCGGTGATGATGGACAGCTGCCAACGGTTCATCGACTTCGACCAGTTGGGCGTGCTGCCTACCAGCCAGTACCCACTGTAAAAGGAGGCCAAGGCATTGCCTCACGGCTCGAACAACTGGCTGCCGGCCTGGCTCAAGCCAAGCGGCACCCCCAGCAACGCCCCGAACAGCATGCCGGAGGCAACGGCCTGGCGGCCATGGAGGAAGGCCCGGTAGATCAGGATGTTCATCAGGCCCATCATCAGCCCATAGGCCACAAGCCGCGGCATGCTCGCCCGCCGCCAGATGCGCCATGGCCGCAGCACCGCCAGCAGGATGACGGCCGACAACCCCAGCCGAAGTGCCGCCACACCATCGGGGCCTATCATGGGGAACAGGGTCTTGGCCACGGCAGCGCCTGTCTGTACGGACACGAGCGCCGCCAGGGCGGCGCCGATGGGCGCGAAAGCGCGGGCGTCAGGTGAGTCCACGCAAATCTCCAGCACGTTTCGATGGGCCATTTTAGTGCTCGGCCTTTGATCGAATTGCTGTGAAAATAGCCGCTTGACGAGCCAATTGCTTTTTTTGGGCAGGACACATGAGCGACCTCACCAAGCGTCCGCTGATCGCTTTCGACCACGCAATACTCAAGATGCTCCAGCAGGACAACAAGACCTCGCAACGAGTCATCGCAGAGGCCATCGGCCTGTCCACCCCGGCCGTTCAACGCCGCGTCGCCCAGATGGAGGCCAGCGGGGTCATCCTCGCCAACACTGCCGTGCTCGCCCCGGAGGCGGTGGGCCAGCACCTGACCGCCATCGTCGAGTCACGCCTGCGCGAAGACCGCTCGATCGTGATGGACCGCGCCAAACGTTACTTCGCAGGGGTGGACGAGGTGCAGCAGTGCTATTTCGTCAACGGCGGCGTGTCGTTCATCATCGTCATGGTCGCCCGCGACGTGGCGCACTTCGAAAAGCTGGTCAGGAAGCACTTCGCAGGCAACGAAGATATCCTGACCTACCGGACACTCATCATGCTCGACAAGGTGAAAGTGGGGTTGTCCGTTCCGATATGAATACCAGGGAGAACATCAGCATGACCATGACGATCCGTAGCGAGCGCATCCAGGACATCGATGCCATCGCCCGGCTGACCCAAGCGGCGTTCGAGCAGGCGTCCCACACCAGCCATACCGAACAGTTCATTGTCGATGCCCTGCGCCGGGCAGGCCAGCTGACCGTTTCCCTGGTCGCGGTCGAGAACGACGCCATCGTCGGTCATATCGCCGCCTCCCCCGTCACGGTTTCGTCCGGCGCAACCGGGTGGTATGGCATCGGCCCGGTGTCCGTACGGCCGGACCGCCAAGGCCAAGGTATCGGCGCGGCGTTGACGAAAGCTGCACTCACCCAGCTCCAGCACCTGGGCGGCGCGGGCTGCGTGGTCTTGGGCGACCCTGGCTACTATGGGCGTTTCGGCTTCCAGGCCAGCGCCGGGCTGACCTTGCCCGGCGTTGCGCCTGAGTACTTCCAGGCGCTGGCTTTTTCGGGCGAGGTGCCTGAAGGGGTCGTGGCGTATCACGAGGCCTTTGGTGCAACCGAGTAGGCCAGGTGGTTTCAGGTCGGTTTCCAGATCTGCTCTCAAGGAGGATGCTACGTTGAAGACGCAGTACTACACCTCAGCCAGCCTCGATGGCTTTCTTGCCACTGAAGATGATTCACTGGAATGGCTGTTTCCGCTTGGCGACATCAACCAGACCAGCTACCCATCCTTCATCGAGGCTGTAGGCGCGATCGCGATGGGGTCGTCGACCTACGAATGGATCCTGCGCAATGCAGGTACCGTCTCCGAACAAACAGGCACGGCGTGGCCATACACCCAACCGACCTGGGTCTTTACCAGCCGCAGGTTGCCCACGATGGAAGGTGCCAATGTGACGTTTGCCAACGGCGACGTGCGTGCGGCTCACGCTCAAATGATCGCGGCTGCCAATGGCAGGAATGTATGGATCATGGGCGGCGGCGACCTTGCCGCGCAGTTCCATGACGCCGGATTGTTGGACGAGATCATCGTGCAAATCGGCTCCGTAACGCTTGGCGCCGGGAAACCGCTGTTTCCGCGACGGCTCCTGAGCCCCGGCCTTACCCTGCTTTCGGCAACGATGGTTGGTACTGGGTTCGCGGAGTTGACCTACCGGGTACTGAAGGATCGCCACTGACTTGTTTCGCGTTCCCTAAAGCCAGCTTCGGTTGAAAGCTGTCATTTCACGTCCGTCAGCTGTCGACCCGTCGCTGCCAGTCGTGTAAGAGGTGATCTTTGTGGGAGCGAGTTCACCCGCGAACACCGGCAAAGCCGGTGCCATCCACCGCGGCCGAATGCTGGATGACCTATCCCAGGGTGCTGCGGAATCGATGTGAAGCTATCGGGCGGCCCGTTTGCGATGATCGAGCAGAGCCACGAGTTCACGCTTGTCCCGTGGCGGCCGATCATCGACCGCCAGCTCGGCCGCGAGGTCAGTGGCGTCGTTCAAGGTGGATCGGTGTCGTGGCAGTTGGGACGGCAGCGTGGATTGGGGCTTTAGCAAAGAAGGTTCGTGCTTCGCCTTACGCGCTCAATATCCAATCGCGGAAGGCTGCTATCTTCGGTATTTGCTGTTTGTTGTCCGGACAGACGAGATAATAAGCGAACTCCTCTATGTTCGTAGCCGGAAGCAACTGGATCAATCGCCCATTCGTGAGTTCGTCCTCGACAAGGGCAGCAGGCAAAAGGCCTGCGCCTTGACCTGCAAGCACCGCCTTGAGCAAAAGTCCGCTGTCATCAAAGGAAGGGCCTCGCGCAGCTATTCGCTCGGATATGTTGTGAGCCTCAAACCACAGACTCCACCCCTTTCGTTCTGCATCGTGAACCTGCGGCCAGCGTGCGAGGTCAGACGGGCGAGCAGGAGCACCCAATTTCTTTACCAAGGAGGGTGCCGCGACCGCGATCATCTCGACGGTCACGATGCGATCACTGCGCAGACCGGGATAGCGGCCCGCCCCGTGTCGAATCGCAACATCCGCGTCCGACCGAGAAAAATCGACGAGTGCATTGCTCGTAACGATCTGGAGATCGATGTCAGGATGCGCCTCACGAAAGGACGCTAATCGCGGGACCAACCAGGCGGACGCGAAGAAGGGTGTCGCGCTAACGGTGAGCAGACCGGACCCGATCTGGGCCGCTATCCGCTCGGATGCGTCCGCGATCTGCCGGAACGCATTGCGTATGGAAGGCAGGTAATCGCGGCCCGCGTCTGTCAAATAGATTCCCCGGGTCACCCGATCAAAGAGCCTGACCCCCAGATTTTCCTCCAGAACCTTGATCATTTGACTGACGGCTCCAGGCGTCACGCAAAGCTCCTCTGCGGCCAGCTTGACCGATAGGTGACGGGCAGCGGCCTCGAACGCCTTGAGCGCATTGAGAGGAGGAAGTCTGCGGCTCATGATTTAGAAAATCTGACTCTTAAAATTTAACTCTTATGGTTTGTGTAGCGACACTTCAGCAGACTAGCCTTTGTCATTGAAAGGCGTCAACGCAGGGTTGGCTGGAATGGTGCCAATATTTTCTAAATCATATGAAAACGCCGATGATCGCGTTTTAACAAAAAGGGCCTAGGCGAATGTCTCCTGACGTGGAATTCCGTGACCTGATTGATGTTGGGGGGCTTATCGCCCGGCGAGCGCTTACCTCTGTAGAGGTCACTGAAGGGCTTCTCGCGCGCATTCAACGGATAGACGGCAGTTTGAACGCGTATGCGCGAATCTTAGGCGACAGCGCAATCCAGCAAGCAAAAAAGGCAGATCGGGAGATCGCGGAAGGATTATATAGAGGGCCGCTCCACGGCGTTCCGATTGCTGTAAAGGATCTCTGCTGGATCGAGGGCATCCCTACTGCGGCAGGGACCGCGATCCATAAGAATTTTGTTCCAACACATGACGCGACCGTAGTCCGAAAGCTGAAGGACGCGGGCGCGGTACTGATCGGCAAAACGCAGCTTACCGAGGGGGCCTATTCTGACTATCACCCTTCGATACCTCCAGTGCGCAACCCTTGGAACACTGATTATTGGACGGGCATATCCTCTAGCGGCTCGGCTGTCGCAGTCGCAGTGGGCCTATGCTTCGGATCGATTGCCTCTGATACTGGCGGGTCCATTCGCTGGCCCTCGGCTGCCAACGGTGTAACCGGCCTCAAACCCACTTGGGGGCGCGTCAGTCGCTATGGAACGTTCGATCTCGCCCCTTCGCTGGATCATATTGGTCCAATCGCTCGAAGCGTGACCGATGTCGCGGCTATCCTCAATGTAATTGCCGGGCATGATAGCCATGATCCCACGACAAGCCTTCATCCGGTTGGCGATTACATAGCCGATACGATCGTCGATGTACGGGACAAGCGGATCGGTATCGACCGACGTTGGAATAGCGAAGATGTCGATCCCGAGATACAAACGGCACTGACCGAAGCCTGCACGGTCTTCTCCAATTTAGGCGTGGAAGTTGTTGAACTGTCATTTCCTGATGTTCGACAGATCGTGGCCGATTGGACGCCGAATTGTGCGGTCGAGGCAGCCGTTGCACATCAATCGACCTATCCGCTCCACAAGGAGCAGTATGGTCCCATTTTATCGTCGGTCATCGAAAGCGGGAGGGGCGTTTCCGCGATGGAGTATCAACGGATATTGCTCCGACGAGCGATGTTCCGCGGACAGGTCGAAGCATTGTTCTCATCCGTCGATGCCATACTGACCCCCCCTCAGCCCTTTGCACCTCTGACAATAGGCACAATCGCGACGCTCGGCGAGCAGCCGGAACTTATTGCGAAGCTGCAACGCTACACTTGCCCATTTGATATGAGCGGGCATCCGACACTCACATTTCCTGGAGGGTTCTCGACGGATGGGATGCCGATCGGGCTGCAACTGATCGCAGCTTCATTCGATGAAGCCTCACTTTTCAATCTCGGCGCAGCGTATCAACGCGTAACGGACTGGCATCGCCGCCACCCGGATTTCGACGGGAGTCGGACTGCTTCTCATATACAGGGACTGGCGCGATGAGCACACTCGAACAGATCGTGGCGTTCAAGGCGGGGAGCCTGCCAGGCATACTCGATTTTGGATGGTTCGAAGTGCATCTGGCTCATGCCGGACGTATTACGCAAGTCTGGGATGCGGGGATGCGTAGCGAAGACACCAGTCGATCCATCGCCCTCTTTCGTTGCACGCAAAGGCCGCTCTATCCGAGCAATGGAGATCAAGCGTGATCTGCGCAAAGCAGCCGTTCGGGATCTTCTACGGTTGGTTCGTCGTTGCGGCCACTTTTGTCATAACCTTCGTCGGCTTCGGCAGCGCATACACGTTCAGTTCTTTTCTTGGATCGCTTCAACAAGAGTTCGGTGCGTCACGCGGGACGGTGTCTGTGGTTTTCTCGCTGGCGGGCTTCCTCTATTTCGCGCTTGGTATCGTGTCCGCCCCACTCGCAGACCGGTATGGCGTGAAGATGCTTTCCGCAGTCGGGATGATCCTCGTCGGAGCGGGTCTCATCCTGGCTGGGCAGGCGCAATCCATTATTCAGGTCTATGCCGCCTACAGCATCGGCATCGGTCTGGGCGTTGGGAGTGCCTATGTGCCCGCGCTTGGCGCGGTGCAGCGATGGTTTGTCAGTCGTCGTGGTTTTGCCTCCGGCCTTGCGGTCAGCGGTATCGGGATTGGCACGCTTGTCTTGCCACCCTTCGCGACATGGCTGATCTCGCACATTGGATGGCGTAGCGCCTACACGACACTCGGCATCATCGCGGTCGTACTCGGTGTCCTGGCGGCCTTGCTAATGGAGGACGATCCGGTGAAGCGCGGGCTGCGACCAGACGCTGCGCACAACACACCCACCTTACGAGCCCACTCCCCGCAATCAGGCATGTCCATGGGACAAGCCATCCGAACGCAGCGTTTCATTACGCTATACCTTGCATCGCTCATTGGCGCGCTAGGCGTATTTGTGCCTTTCGTCCATCTGACGCCCTACGCGATCGATCACGGCGTTTCCGGAATAATCGGGGTGTGGCTGCTTGGGGCGATCGGCGTCGGCAGCACGGTCGGCCGTTTCTTTCTCGGCGCCATTGCCGACAAAATGGGTCGAGAGCGGTTCCTTATTGCCATGTATATCGGCATGGCCGCCTCTTTCGCGATCTGGGCCGTTAGCTCGTCCTTCTATCCACTCGCTCTGTTCGCGATCGTTTTCGGCCTGTTTTATGGAGGTTGGGTCGCGATCCTGCCGGCTGTAGTGGCCGACCTATTCGGCGCGCGGCAGGCAGGCCGCATCATTGGCGTTCTCTATACAAGCGTCGCCGTAGGTACACTCATCGGGCCGAGTGCAGCGGGCTTCATTCACGACGTCAGCCATAGCTATTTCATTCCGATCGCGGCCAGCATCGCATCAAACGTCATCGCTGCGATTATCATTGCCATGGCGGCATATCGGGCAGTTGCACTGGAAGCGGGCAGATGAAGCAGCCTGTTCAATCGGTGCGTGCGGCTGAAGAATTGGCGCTTAGGGTTACTCGCTTGATCGTTGTGGCCAAGACTTTGTTTTAGCCAATCCAAAAACGAAGGGGCCGCAATGCGGCCCCTTTCATTTAGCTTGGCCAGCAGGACTGGCGAATGATGCTGCAGAAGTTACCCGCCAGGAAGCCAGGCTCCTTGTCGGCTATTACATCTGCCTTGACGTTGCCGAATGTCGTTTGCGGCTTGTGGCGGATGCCGTTATAGAACGTCTGGATAATGGCTTCTTTGAATTGATCGCCACGTGGATGTGCTTGAACCACGGCATCCCGGTCGGCTGCACTTAGCGCCTCGTGGTGTAACCCGAGGACATCGGTCTCCACACCAGCAGTAACCAATGCAATGAGCGGGTGCATGTGCTCTGGAATCCCTGGAGTGGTGTGAAGAGCAATTGCAGTCCACACCCGCTCTATGTCGCGTTCATTGATGCCGTGACCTTCGAGAAAAGCACGCGCAGCATTCGCTCCATCGACTTCGAAACGACAGCAATCGCTGCTGTGCTGGTGGGTCAGTCCCATGTCATGGAACATGCAACCCGCGTAGAGAAGCTCATCGTCGTACTTCAGGTCCAGTCGCTTACCAGCAAGCGATGCGAAATAGAAGACGCGGCTCGAATGGTGGAAAAGAAGGGGCGAAGCGGTGTCCCGAACAAGCTCGGTGATTTCTCGGGCCATCGAACTGTCAGGTACGTGAATGCCAGCAATAGCGTTTGTCATACAGAGATCCAGGGGAGGTGGGTGAGGACTCCAGTCTGAGTGGCCACGCACATGGCATCAATTGACTTGTTACGTCATATTCTGCCATTTTCAGCCGGTATCAGACCTGGGCGCTCTGCCCTCCGTTTAGGAGCCGTTATGTCCCGCCCCCAAGTAACTCTCGCTATCCTGGGCATGCCAGGGGTTCAACTTCTGGACGCTTGCGGTCCTTTGGACGTCTTCGCTGAAGCCAACCGACAAGCCGGGTACGAAGCCTATCGGTTACTTCTACTCGCTTGTGAACCTGGGCCGTTAGTGAGCTCTTCAGGTACCCGGTTGATTCCGGATGCTTGGATCGGAGAAGAGATCGATGCAATTGATACCCTGCTCGTTGCCGGAACTCCGCAAGCAGCCGACCAGTATCTTCGATCGGGGATTCTGGATTGGCTCCGCCAGCGTGCTCCGTTGAGTAGGCGCTTCGGTTCGGTGTGCACTGGAGCATTTGCGCTAGCAGCTGCGGGGCTACTTGATGGCCGCCGGGTCACTACCCACTGGGCTGTGGCGCAGCCTCTCTCTGAAAAGTACCCACGAGTGACCGTGGAGGCGGATGCCATTCAGGTCCATGACGGTAATTTGAGGACAGCTGCGGGTGTAACGGCTGGGTTGGATCTTGCGCTGACGTTGGTTCAGGAGGACTTGGGCGATGAGATCGCGAAGGACGTAGCAGGCCACCTGGTCATGTACTTCAAGAGAACCGGTGGGCAGATGCAGTTCAGCCGTCAAGGATCTACTTCACCCACAGGGCGCTCTGCTCTACAGGCATTGCAGCGGTATGTCACGGCTAACCCGGCTCTGGATCATGGGGTTGCGAATCTGGCAGAGCGTATGGGCGTAAGCCCAAGGCATTTCGCCCGGATCTTTCAAAATGATGTGGGCATGACGCCGGCAGCTTGGGTGGAGCAGACGAGGGTGAATGCGGCTCGCGAACGGCTGGAAGCTGGAAATGATGCGCCTAAGCAGGTAGCTGCCATGTGTGGATTTGCTAACGCAGACACATTACGCCGAGCTTTCGTCCGTCATATGGGCGTTACCCCTGCGGAATACCGCAAACGCTATGCGCGACCTTGTTGAGAACAGGGGGCTGTTTGATAAAAAGCTCAAAGTCAGTTGCTGCCGAAGAAATACTGCCAAGGCCTACCGATGTTGAGTGGACCGCTGCCCACTGCTGAACGTCTGCTTTGGGTCAAAAGCGACCATCCATGACCGTTATTTGTCGCCCCGAAACGGACTCTGCACC
The DNA here is from genome assembly GCF_048068175.1 of Pseudomonas sp. NY15356. Taxonomy (NCBI): domain Bacteria; kingdom Pseudomonadati; phylum Pseudomonadota; class Gammaproteobacteria; order Pseudomonadales; family Pseudomonadaceae; genus Pseudomonas; species Pseudomonas sp. NY15356. The sequence continues at coordinate 83,775 of NZ_JBLUPW010000002.1, forward strand.
CAACCCTGCCCAATGACCAACAGCTGCCGTTCCCGATCCAAAGCCAGCTTGCATGAAATCCCGCTTTGGTGTCATAACCAGCGAGCTGCACAGTGCCTCACCTCGCCAGCCGTCCCACGGCTGACCCACACAATGGGAGAAGGAAATGAAGCTCTTTTACTCGCCAGGTGCCTGTTCACTCTCGCCACACATCGTACTCAACGAACTGGGCCTGCCCTACTCCGTCGAAAAAGTCGACCTCAAGCGCCACACGACCGCCGACGGCGCGGACTACTACACGATCAATCCCAAGGGCTATGTTCCAGCCTTGCAACTGGACAACGGTGAAGTCCTCACTGAAGGCCCGGCCATCGTCCAATACCTGGCCGACCAGAAACCACAGGCCAACCTGCTGCCCCCTGCGGGCTCGCTGGAGCGCGCGCGGGTACAGGAATGGTTGCACTTCATCGGCACCGAGGTGCACAAGACCCTCGCCGCCTTGTTCAACCCGAGCATCACCCCAGAGGCCAGGAGCAAAACCATCGATACCTTCGGTAAACGCCTGGGCTTCGTGGAGCAGGCCTTGCAAGGTAAGGACTACCTGACCGGCAACACCTTCAGCGTGGCCGATGCCTACCTGTTCACCATCGTGAATTGGGCGCCGATGTTGGGCATTGACCTGTCACCCTGGCCAACGGTGGCGCAGTTCCAGCAACGGGTCGCCAACCGCCCCGCCGTGCATAAGACATTGCAGGCCGAAGGCCTGGTCTGACCTGCGCCGGGCTCAAGCCGTCAGCCCTTGCGGGCTTGAGCCCCGCCCCCCTCGCCCGATTCAGCGTCGCCCTTCGACGGCCATGCGCATGGCCAAGCCGGCGAGGACCGCTCCCATCAGCCAACGCTGCACGATCTGCCATACGGGCCTGCCGGCGAGAAATGTCGCGATGGAACCCGCCATGATGACGATCAGCGCGTTCACGCTCACGCTGATGACGATCTGCGTCACGCCAAGCACGATGGATTGCGCAAGCACGCTGCCGTTGTCGGCAGGCGTGATGAACTGGGGCAGCAGCGACAAGTACATGACCGCGATCTTGGGGTTCAGCACGTTGGTGATAAAGCCCATCATGAACAGCTTGCGCGGGCTGTCCTTGGGCAGCTCACGCACCTGGAACACCGAGCGGCCTCCGGGTTTTACCGCCTGCCAGGCAAGGTAGAGAAGGTACAGCGCGCCACCGAGGCGCAGGGCGTCGTACGCATAAGGGACCGCCAGGACCAAGGCGGTGATACCCAATGCGGCGCACACCATATAGACAACGAAACCCAACGCCACCCCGCCCAGGGAAACCAGCCCGGCCATGCGCCCCTGGCAGATCGACCGCGAAATGAGATAGACCATGTTCGGGCCGGGGGTCAGCACCATGCCAAGTGAGACCAGGCCATAGGCAAGCACATTGGACAGTTCGGGCATGGCGTTACTCCTGGAGGGAGCGGACGATGGTACGCAGCTTCAGGGCGGGGCGTTAGATACAGATTGGCTGGTAAAACGCCATACACCCGACACGAGCAGGCATACCGAGGTGCGCCTGCTCATGCCGGCGCATCTACCACAAAGCAATGTCGTAGGTCAGGTAGATCCGGTTGCTGTCACGTCCTCGGGAGAAATCAGAACGGTAGACGTAGTTGCGCAGTTTCACACCCAAGCCCTTCATCGGCCCGGATTGCACAACGTAGGCAAGCTCCATGTCACGCTCCCATTCGCTGAGCCCAGCGTCAGCAGAGCGGCCGTTGTCGCCGCTCAGGTAGCGGGTCATGAAGGTGAGCCCAGGGATCCCGGCCGCGGCGAAGTTGTAGGCGTAGCTCGCCATCCAGGTCTTCTCTTCTTCCTCGATGAACTTGCCGATGCCGACGTTACTGAACGAATAGACCGTCGCCCCACTGATGTACGGCAGCCCCGCCTCGCCGTCGAGCACCTGGTAACCGGCTCCGACGGTGTGCCCCGAGTGGCTGTACGCCACCTGGCCACTGATCATGTCGTTGTCGATCCGGCCGCCATAGGCGGCTCCGCTGTCGCGGCTCTTGAAGTAGCGCAGGTCGGTGGTGAACACCCCGCCGGCCAACGGCAGTTCGTGTACCAGGCCCGCATAGTCCTGGCGGTAGAAGTGTTCGAGCTGGCCATGGAAATAGCTCAGGCGCAGCTGCTTGCTGACGGCGTAGTCGGCACCGGCAAAGCTGAAATCGCCAGACTCGCTGCCGCCGTAGCCATCCAGGTAGAGGCCGGTGCTATCGGAGGAGTCGCGCTGCTTGAAGCGCTCCAGGTGGCCGGCGGTCAGGGTCAGGCCCTCGATATCGGTGCTGGTCAGTTGTGTGCCTTGATAGGTCTGTGGCAGCAGCCGCGCATCGTTGTAGACCAGCACCGGTGTCTTGGGCAGCAAGGTGCCATGCTTGACCACGGTCTGCCCCAGGCGCGCCTTGGCCGTCACGCCGGCACTGGCGAACTCATCCGCGGCGCGGCCATCGTCGTGAACCGGCAGCAGGCCGGTACCGCTGCGGCCTCGGCCCGAATCGAGCCGGACCCCCACCAGCCCCAGGGCATTGAGCCCCAGGCCCAGCGGCCCCTGGGTGAAGCCTGACTGGTAGTCGAGCAGAAAACCCTGCGCCCACTCCACCCGCTCGCTCTTGGCAGTCGCGGCAGCGCGGGCGCTCATGCCCTGCTCGTCGCGAAAGTTTTCGTTGAAATAGACATTGCGCAGCTGCAGCTTGAGCTTGCTGTCGTCGATGAATCCGACAGCGCCGGCCACAGGCAGCCAGCCGCAGAGCAGGCCACAAGTGACCCCACGGAAAACAGCTCGGGACATGTTCGGTACTCTGTTGTTGTTATTGGGTGGAAGTGGGCGCCGGCTGCGCCCGATGCGGCTCAGACGAAGAAGGACAGCGCCCCCGTGAGCAACGCCAGTGCCGTGATCACCAGCGAGGTGAGTACCGCCCATTTGACGGTGGCCTTCTGGAAGTCGCCGATATCGCGATCGACCATGCCGACCAGCAACAAGGTCGAGGCCACCAATGGGCTCATCAGGTGCACCGGCTGCCCCAGCACCGACGCGCGGGCGATTTCCACCGGGTCGATGCCATAGGCCGCGGCGGCGTTGGCAAGGATAGGCACCACGCCGAAGTAGTAGGCATCGTTGGACAGCACGAAGGTCAGCGGCATGCTGGTCAGCGCCACCACCAGCGGGAACCAGTGGCTCCATGCCTCGGGGATCCAGTCGACCAGGGTCTGCGCCAGGGCATCGACCATCTTGGTGCCGGAGAAGATCCCGGCGAAGATGCCTGCGGCGAACACCAGCAGCACCACGGTCATGGCGTTGCCCGAGTGGGCGAGGATGCGTTCCTTCTGCAGGTCCAGCTGCGGGTAGTTGATCATCAGTGCCGCGACGAAACCGATCATGAACAGCAGCGCGGAATGCATCACGCCCATCACCAAGGCCGTCATGACGGCGATCACCAGCACCAGGTTCACGTATGCCAGCCGTGGGCGCTTGTGCGGGTTGTCGCCGAGGATTTCCTTGATGTAGCAATTGCCGCCACCGGACTCCAGGGCGATGTTGCCGATGCGCCGACGCTCGGCGCGGCCCAGCAGGTAGGCGGTGAACACCACCCACGCCGCACCGCCGATCACGGTGGGCAGCATCGGGATGAAGTACTCGGTCGCGTCCAGCCCTAGCGCGGCAATGGCCCGGGTGGCCGGCCCGCCCCAGGGGCTCATGCCGCTCATGATGCTCAGCGACAGCATCGACACCGTGGCCAGGATCATCGGGTTCATGCCAATGCGCTTGTACAGCGGCAGCATCGCCGCGCAGGTGATCATGTAGGTGGTGGTACCGTCACCGTCGAGCGCCACCAGCAGCGACAGCAGCGCTGTGCCGATGGCGATCTTGATCGGGTCGCCATTGACGCGCTTGAGGATCTTGCGGATCAGCGGGTCGAACAGCCCGGCATCGATCATCAGGCCGAAGAACAGGATGGCGAACAGCAACAGGGCCGCCGAAGGCGCCACCATCTTCAAGCCATCGAGCATCATCTTGCCCAGCTCGGGGGCAAAGCCACCGATCACCGCGAAGACGATGGGTACCACGGTGAGCGCAACGATCGGCGACAGGCGTTTACTCATGATCAGGTAGGTGAAGGTCACCACCATCATCAGGCCCAGGAGTGCAAGCATGGTCTTCTCTCTTGTTTTTATTCTTTGCGGCCATCGGCAAGGCAGACGGCCCCCTACCCCACTCGACATCGCCGGGATGTCGAGCGGGATTCTAAGTCAACGATGGGAGGTGGAAGAGGCTCTCAGCTGTGATGCCGAGGCTCGGCAGACCAATCGGCCTGCACAGTGCCCGCCTCAGCCGGTGCAGCCGGGGTGCGGTTCAGGCGGCGCAGCAAGGTTTCCCGTTCACAGGCGTTCTCCGACAGTGAAATGACCACGGTGGCCACGGCGTTGCTGGCCAGGCTGGTCAGGGCACGTGCCTCGGACATGAAGCGATCGATGCCGATCAACAAGGCAAGCCCCGCCAACGGGATGTCGTGGATGACTGTCAAGGTCGAGGCCAACGCCACGAAACCACTGCCGGTCACGCCCGCGGCGCCTTTGGACGACAGCAGCATGATCGCCAGCATCGTCACCGTCTGGCCGAGGCTCAGGTCGATGTTACAGGCCTGGGCAATGAACACCGCCGCCAACGACAGGTAGATGGCGGTACCGTCGAGGTTGAACGAATAGCCGGTTGGCAGCACCAGCCCGACCACACCTTTCTTGCAGCCAAGCTTTTCCAGTTTTTCCAGCATGCGCGGCAGCACGGGCTCGGTGGACGAGGTGCCGAGCACCACCAGAAACTCCTCGCGGAAATAGCGCAGCAGCTTCCACAGGCTGAAGCCATGGGCACGGCAAATGCCGCCGAGCACCACCAGTACGAAGAACGCGCAGGCGATGTACAGCGTCCCCACCAGCTTGGCCAATGCCCCGAGGGAGGTCACGCCGTACTGCCCGACGGTAAAGGCCAGCGCACCGAAGGCACCGACCGGGGCAAAGCGCATCAGGTAGCCGAAGATGCGGAACACCATGGTCGAGGCAGACTCGAGTACGTCGAGTACCGGCTTGCCTTTCTCGCCCATCGACGACAGGGCAAAACCGCTGAGCACTGCAATGAACAGCACCGGCAACACTTCACCCTTGTTGAACGCACCGATGAACGTGTCGGGGATGATGTGCATGAAGAAGTCGACCACGCTGAGCTTGGCCGCGGAGGCAGCGTACTGGCCGAGCCCATCGGTGCTGAGGGTGGCCGGGTCGATGTTCATGCCAACGCCCGGACGGAACAGGTACACCGCTGCCAGGCCGATGACCAGGCTGACGATCGTCAACCCCAGGAACAACAGCAAGGTCTTGCTCATCAACCGACCCAGCGTGCGCTTGTCGGTCATGCCGGCGATGCCGGTCACGATGGTGCAGAAGACGACCGGGGCAATCATCATCTTGATCAGCTTGATGAACGCGTCACCCAGCGGCTTGAGCGCAACGGCCTGTTGCGCCCAGAAGTGACCGACCACCACGCCCAGCAGGACGGCGCAGAGGATCTGGAAATACAGTGACTTCGCGAGTTTCATGAGGCATCACCCATTGTTGAAATTGTGCGGATGTGCGAGGTGCCGGTGTGCTGCAGGCCCTGCCTACCCCGCCCGCCTGCGCATGGTCGGGGCGTAGACGAAGCCTGAAAACAGCCGGCGGGCGGTTCGTACCACAGAGGCCTGGAGCGTCTTGCCATCGGCACCGCTGCGCGAAAGCGCCACGTCGATGCCACCGCTCGGGTGCTCCAGGCGGACTTCCTCCAGGTGCTGCGCTTGTTCTCCCAGCATGTCCATGATCACCGTGCCTGGGCTGACGCAGGCCGTTGCCAGGCCGATCGCACCGGTGATGGCCAAGGCGCGGTGGCAATTGTGAGGCATGAAGTAGCGCACCTGCAGCGTGCCGTCATGACGAGCTGGAGAAACCAGCACCGGCTTGGGGATCACCATGCCGCTGACATCACCCAGCCCCATGGCTTTGCCGGCCTTCAGGCGCAAGGCCTCCAGGCGCTTCAGCAAGCGCGTGTCGGCATCCAGCTGTGCCGGGGTCTCGGAACCGGTCACGCCCAGCTGGCTGGCCTCGACGATCATCATCGGCATGGCCATGTCGATGCAGGTCACCGGCACACCGTCGATTACATCCTGGGCCCGGCCCGTGGGGAACAGCTTGCCGGTCTTGCTGCCCACCGCGTCGAGGAAGGTCAGGTGCACCGGGGCGGCGGTGCCTGGAACACCGTCGATTGCAGTACGGCCTTCGTAGCGCACGATGCCGCCGGGTGTTTCCACCAGCGAGTTGACGAAGGTGTTGGTGTTGAGGTTGCGGATGCGTACCAAGGTCTTGCCATCCTGGGCCTTGACCAACCCTTGCTCGATAGCGAAGGGGCCTACGGCGCAGAGCATGTTGCCGCAGTTGGGCGCGGTATCGACACGGCGCTGGGCGACCATGACCTGCACGAACAGGTAGTCGACGTCGGCGTCGGCATGCAGCGACGGGCTGATGATCGCCACCTTGCTGGTCTGCGGGCTACCGCCGCCGATGCCGTCGATTTCCAGTTCATGCCCGGACCCCATCAGGTTGATCAGCAATTCGTCGCGTTCGACCACATTGGAAGGAAGATCCCAGGCGTGGAAAAAAGGCCCTTTTGAGGTGCCACCGCGCATGAGTACGCAAGGAATTCGTTGCATGATTTCGCACTCTTGTTGATCAATAACGATCATTGATGTTGTAGACACAAGACTGACAGGGATGGATAAATCAATCCAATGCAAATATCGTAGGTATTATTGCGATTGGTTAATCAATCAACGATCAGGGTCAAAGCGAGATTCAAGATGGAATATGAGCTGCAAGACATACGATCTTTCGTGAAAATCGCCGAACTCGGCAGCTTTCATGAGGCCGCAGAAGCGCTGCACCTATCCCAGCCAGCCTTGAGCCGGCGGATCAAGAAGCTCGAAGAAGGGTTGGGTACGTCGCTGCTCGAGCGCACGACCCGTCGCGTCAGCCTGACCAGCGTCGGCCGCGACTTCCTGCCCAAGGCCAGGCGCCTGCTGGATGACTTCGAAGACTCGATCCTGAGCATTCGCGAGCTCGCCGAACGGCAGACCGGCCAGGTCACCCTGGCCTGCATCCCGACTGCAGCGTTCTATTTCCTGCCGTCGGTGATCCGCGACTACAACGAGCAATACCCCAAGATCCGCATCCGCCTTCTGGACCTCAGTGCCAACGACGGGCTCGAGGCCGTGCTGCGGGGCGAGGCCGATTTCGGCATCAACATGATGAGCGGCCAGCACCCGGACATCGAGTTCGTCTCGCTGGTGCAGGAGCATTTCGTCCTGGCCTGCCGTCGTGACCACAAGCTGGCGAACCGTGAGGCCGTCACTTGGACCGAGCTGGCCGACTACCGCCTGATCGGCGTGGGTCGCCTGAGCGGTAACCGGATGCTGCTGGACCATGCCCTGGCCGGGCTCAACCTGCGGCCCAAGTGGTTCTATGAGGTCCAGCACCTGTCCACCTCACTGGGCATGGTCGAGGCTGGGCTGGGCGTATCGGCAATGCCCAGCCTGGCCATGCCCAGCGCCGACCACCCGACGCTGGTCAGCGTGCCGCTGATCGAACCCCAGGTCACCCGCACCCTGGGGCTGGTCTACCGACGCGGGGCATCGCTGTCGCCGGCGGCAGAGAAGTTCGTGTCGATCCTGTTGGACAAATGGCCCAACCGGTGAACGAAACGCGCAGGACGGTACAGGGGAGAAACCAGCTGCATTCATAGCTCACTCCCCTCCCAGACCCAGGTCGTTGGGCCGGCGCTTCTCGATCGCGAACTTGAACAGTGCCGCGCTGCGGAACAGGCCATGGGCGAACTTGCCGTAGGGCAGCGTGATGAACAGCGCCATGACCGTGCCCAGGTGTATCGCCAGCAGGATCGCCATCGCGGCGGTATCGCGCAGGCCCAGCAGCGCAAGGCCCGTGGCACTGACCAACAGCAGAAGCAGGATGAACGCGCGGTCCATGGGCCGCTGGGCAACATCGCCCTGCTCCGGCGCCCTGCGCAGGTTCAGCAGCAACAGCCCGGCCGGCCCGACGATCAGGCCAACACCGCCCAAGGTTCCGAGCAGCACCGGTGCGCTCAGCAGCGGGTACGGTGCCGGGTGGCCCAGCAGGTAGTGATACCCGGTGGCGATCACCGTAGCGGCGAAGCACAACAGAAAGCCATAGAAGGTGAAGTGGTGGAAGCGTCGACGCCAGAGGGTGTAGCGATCGTCGGCGTTGTTGCAGCCTTGGCCATGCCCGCCGTCCAGGTACTTGAGCGTCAGAGCGGCATGTGACGCCTCGAACACCGCCCCCTTGGCCGGTTGCGCCTGCATGTTGGCGGGCGACACCGAGCGCCAGAAGCGACGCACTGCCACGCTCAGCGCCAGCGCTGCTACGGCGAAGACGCTGCCGAACATCAGCGCCAGGGTATTGTGCGGGAAGACCGCATAGAAATTCCCTGCCAACCGCCCAGGCAGCAGCGTGCCGTTGACCAGCAATGCCAGCAGCAGGAACAGCGACAAGGCCACTGCCAGCGCACTGGCGACATAGACGCCGTTGCGCCGATACAAGCGCCCGAACGGGCTCGGCCAGGCATACTCGGCGTAGGTCTGCCCACGCACCTTGGCCATCGCCTGGGGTACGTTGACGGCGAACGCGTGAGGTTGGGCATACTGGCAGGCATGCAGGCAGGCGCCGCAGTTGTGGCACAGGTTGGCCAGGTAATGGATATCGGCTTTGCCGAACTGCAGCCTGCGGGTCATCGCCGGGAACACGGCGCAGAAGCCCTCGCAATAACGGCAGGCATTGCAGATGCGCATTTGCCGGTCCACTTCCTGCTCCTCCAGGTTCAGCACCGGAATCAGATCGAGGGCCGGCTGGGCAGGAGCAGGCTGGCGAGGGTCAGGCAGTTGCGCGGTCATGGCGATTCTCTTCTTTTGGATATGCGTGCCCTGCAGCCGCTGCAGCGCGGTTGCCGGCGATGCGGCCGAAGGCGGTGCCCATGGACATGCCGACACCTGCGGTGTAGCCCTTGCCCAGTACATTGCCCGCCATCATCTCGCCGGCGACGAACAGGTTCGGGCTGGGCCGGCCACCGAAATGCACAGCGGCGGTTTCATCGGTACGCAGCCCCAGATAGGTGAAGGTCACGCCAGGGCGCAGTGGGTAGCCGTAGTAAGGCGGCGTATCGATCGGCTGCGCCCAATGGCTTTTCACAGGCTCCAGGCCCACGGTATGGCAGTCGTCCAGCCGGGTGTGGTCGAAGGTGCCGACCTGGCAGGCCTGGTTGTAGGCACGCACGGTCTCGACGAAGGCCTGCACGGGCAGACCGAGCAGGCCGGCCAGCGCTTCCAGGGAGTCGGCGGTGGCGCCAGGGAAGACCGGGGGCATGAAGCGACCGAGGGCTTTCTGGTCGATGATCGAAAACCCCACCTGCCCAGGCTGATGGGCCACAAGACGCCCCCAGATGGCGTAGCGCTTGGGCCAGAAATCCTCGCCTTCGTCGTAGAAGCGCTGCCCGTCGCGGTTGACCACCACGCCCAGCGACACACAATCGATGCGCGTGCAGATGCCGCCGTCGTACAACGGCGCACGGGCGTCGATCGCCACCATGTGCGCCTGGGTCGGGTCGCCGATCGTGTCGGCGCCCTGTTCGATCATGCGGCGCAACAGAACCCCGTCATTGAATCGCGTACCGCGGATCAGGAAATTGTCCGAAGGCCACTCCCCTCGCGCGTTCTGCCCCCAGGCCTCGCGCAGCCACTGGCGGTTGGACTCGAAACCACCGGCAGCGAGCACGCAGCTGCGCGCCTCGATACGTTCGGCGGGCAATGGCTGCCCACGAACCTCCCGCGCCGGCACCTGTGCGGCAACGAAACGTCCATTCTGCAATTCGATATCGGCAACCGGGGTGTCGTAGCGTACCTGTACACCCAGGTTCTCGGCGCTGCGAAAGTAGGCATTGACCAGTGCCTTGCCACCGCCCATGAAGAAGGCATTGGTCCGTGCAGTGTGCAGCGCGCCGGACAACGATGGCTGGAAGTGCACGCCATGGCGGCGCATCCACCCGCGACAGGTCGAGGACGCCCGTATCACCAGGCGTGCGAGCGTTTCGTCGGTCTGGCCACCGGTGACCTTGAGCAGGTCCTGCCAGAACTCTTCTTCCGGGTAGGCCCCGACCAGCACGTCCTGCGGCGCGTCATGCATGAAGCGCAGGTTGCGGGTGTGTTGGGAGTTTCCGCCTCGCCAAGCGCGAGGGGCTGCTTCGAGCAGCATCACGCTGGCCCCAGCCTCCCGCGCCATCAGCGCGGCACAGAGAGCGGCATTGCCCCCTCCGATGACTAGCACATCGATCATTTCGCCTCCAGGTCATGAGGAGTCGAATGTTCGGGTGCTCCTCGTGACCACGGACTCTAATGAGCGGGCAAAGGGGGCGAAACGCGATTGCCGGGGGGAGGCATTCAGTTTTTCTAAAGCGCGACCCTGGAGATACCACAGGCCAGCTTCAAAGCAACCGGGCTCCCGGCCATCGGCCTTGCTCCACCAGGTCGCGAGCGACATCCTGCAGCACGATCCGGGTCGCCAACGCCGCCGGCGAAAGTTCGTCCTCGGTCAGGCTGACGATCACATTGCGACGCTGCGCCTGGGCCTGATCGATGGCAAACACGCGCAAGCCCGCCTGGTGCGCCCTGGCCACCGTCGCACCGGGCTGGATGGTGGCGGCATGGCCTGCACAGACGCAATCCATCAACAGCGACAAGCCATCGACCTCCATCACGATGCGGGCCTCCAGCCCCGCCCGCTCGAAGATCGAGCGCAATGTCGAGCGCAAACCGTGCTGCGTGCTGGGCATCACCAGCGGCAACGTCGCGATCTGCCCCAGGGTAAGGGCCTCGCCCCAATCGCCCTGGACCAGCGGGGCCGGAACCAGCACGAACAATCGCTCATTCAGAAGCGGGCGAACATCCAGCCTAGGCCCCGTCTCCGCCTGGAACAGCACCGCCAGGTCAAGGTGCCTGGCGTTGAGTTGGTTCATCAGGTAACCCGACAGCATTTCCACCAGGTGCAGACGGATGTCGGGGTAGCGTTCACGCATCCTGTGGATCAACGCCAGGCCAAGGATCGATGCGGTGGTAGGCGCCAGCCCAACGCTGGCATACCCGCTCATGCGACCGCTTTGCGCCGCCAGGACCGCATGCTCCGCCTGGCGAAGAGCCAGGCGCGCGTGGTACTCGAAAGCCAGGCCCGCCGCCGTCGGCGATACGCCGGTGCTGGAACGGGTCAGCAACCGAGTGCTCACTTCGCTCTCCAGCTTCGACAGTTGCTGGCTCAATGCAGAGGCGCCGACCCCAAGCTCGAGCGCAGCCCTGCCAAGGCTGCCGTGCTCCAATACACTCAGGAAATAGCGAAGTTGACGTAGCTCCATACAAGTCTCTTTCAGCGATAGGGGGCCGATCTGCCCTCAGGGAATCATCGAAGATCACCTGGGTTGCCTCGATGGATCAAGTGCCCATGACGTAGCGCACCGTCTTTTCCAACGCTCGGGCCATATCGGGGTGTGCCAACCGATATTTTCGTTCCAGTTGCTCGCTATGACGCATGTCGAAGCGCTGCGTCTGGATAAAGTTCAACGACTCGGCATTGACTGCCAATCGCGCCGCCAGCCCGGGAATCGCCAACAGCCACCTGAGTACCCCCATCGCCACATGGCGCCGAGGCGCCTTGACCCCCAGCGTGCCTGCCATCTGCTCGAGCATCTCCTTCAGGCTCGGCGTGTGCTCATGGAGCGCCAGGACCTGCCGGTTGGCCATCGAAGGGTCGAACGCCACGCAGGTGATCATCGCCACCAGGTAATCGACGCTGACCAATGGCAACCAGTGCCTGGCGGAACCGGGAACCGCCTTGAACCGGCCTTGTGCCAGGTTCCGGATGAGTTCGGCCAGCGGTTGCCCTTCCACGATGTGCCCACTCTCGCTGTGGCCGCATACCGTGGCGGGGTGCACGATCGTGTAATCCGCACCCGCGGCCTGCATATAACGGATAACCTCGAAATGGGACTCGAACTTGCTGCCTTCGTAGCCACCCACACGGCCGTAGACTGCAGGCCAATCGGTGTTTTCAGGGTGCTCGCTATCGATTCCGATGCGGGCAAGGTAAGGCAGATTCTGCAGCATGAAGCCGCCGACCATCAGCAATCGCATGCGCTGGCTCGCCGCAAGCCTGGCGACCCTCAACGCCCCTTGCACATTGATTGCGCGGGCGCGCTCCAGGGACAGGCCCCAGGAGAACTCCGCCGCGAGATGGAAGGTCACAGCGGCGGAAGACACGCGCTGCTTGTCCGCCTCGCTGAGCCCCAACCCTTCCCTGCCGATATCGCCCTCAACGGCCTGAAGATGCGCAGGGTTGCCGCCCAATCGGCCTACCTGCTCCCTGAGGCGCTCGATATTCCCAGGGTTGCGCATCAGCACCCAGGCCTTGTGCCCTGTCGCAGTAAGACGGGCCAGCAGATGTTGCCCCACGAACCCACTGCCGCCTGTGACGAAGCATTCCACGCTCATGCTCGATTCCTTGTCTGGATGATGGGCGCAGGCTAAGGTATAGAGCCTACTCTACAGTCAAGGCGTTTTTTCCGTGAACATTGGAGAGCTGGAGCGCCGCAGTGGTCTCGGCCGCCACGCATTGCGCTACTACGAGCAGCTCGGGCTGATCGTGGCCCATCGGCAGGCCAACAACTACCGCAACTACAGCGAGCAGACCGTTGTCGACCTGGTGTTCATCCAGCGTGCCCAGGGCGCGGGGTTTTCACTCGCCGAAATTGGCGAGATCCTCACGGCCAAGCGGGGTAACACGATCAATTGCGCGCAAGGCGCGGCCCTGGTCGCCAGCAAGATGGCTGACATTCAAACGAAGATAGTCACCCTGCAGGCCACGTATGTTTTTCTGGAAGCGGAGCGTGCGAAGCTCGAGGCCAGTGCCATTGCCAACGGGCAGACGATTCCCCAGCCTTCCATCCCTGGGCATGCTTCGCCACCCTAGGCTCCAGAACACCCTGTGCTATGCCGTCTCCAACGGGTTTCTGGCGACCTACGGGGCCCTCATTATCGCGTTCACCGCCCATCGATCGGCGTGTCTTGCGCACTGAACAGGCATACCTGGTTGCGTTGCTGCTTGGCCTCGTACATCGCCTGGTCGGCAGCCTTGACCAGGCCGTCGAGGTCGCCCGCATGCTGAGGGTACAGCGCGATACCGATGCTGGGGGTGACGAAGTCGATGGTTTGCTGCCCCACCTGCACCGGCTCGCCCAGTGCCCTCAACAGGCGAATGGCCAGGCGCTGGGCTTCGTCGGCGTGGGTACCGGGCAGGATCAAAGTGAACTCGTCCCCGCCCAGGCGGTAGGCGCGATCAGGCTTGCGCACGCCCTCGCGCAGGCGGTTGGCCATCTGCACCAGCAGGCTGTCGCCAATGTCATGGCCGAACGTATCGTTCACCTGCTTGAAGCGGTCCAGGTCGATGAACAGCAGTGCCAGCGGCCCTGTGCTCGCAGCCACGCAGCGCTTGAGGTGTTCGTAGAAGGCCTTGCGGTTGCCCAGCCCCGTCAAGGCGTCCCGGTACGCCATGTCGAACAGCTGGTTCTGGTATTCGACGTGGTCGCTGATGTCATGCAGGATGCCCCGGTAGCCACGCAGCTGGTCCTGGGCGTCGATGATCTGCGACAGGTGCGTCTCGTAGTGCCCCAGGCTGCCATCGGCGCGGTGCATGCGCCCCGCCAGCACCGGCGCGCCCTGGGCCCGGTGGGCACCGAACACTTCGCGCAACCGGGTTTCATCGCAGCCCTCCAGCCAGTCGCTGGCCGGGCGGCCGACCAGTGATTCGCCCGGCAAGCCCAGGCGCCTGGAGAATGCCGGGTTGACGGTCAGCAGCAGCCCGGCGCGGTCCAGCTCGAAATAGCCTTCCTGCATGGCCTGCAGAATCGCCCGGTCCCGCGCTTCGCTCTGCTCCAGGCGGTCGAGCATGCGGTTGGCTTCACGGCCAAGCGCCCCCAGCTCGTCCGCCCCCCGGTCGCTCAGGCGCCGGCCGGCCGACTCTGGTCCGATGGCCAGGAACTCCTGGTGCATCCTCGAGACCCGCCGCAGCAGGACCACATCCAGCCCCAGGTAGACCAGCAACCAGGCCAGCACCACAACCAGGGTGATCACCCCGAGGAACAGGTCGATCTGCTGGCGCCCCTCCACATACAGATGCCGCTCGCGAGGCAGCTCGAGCATCAGTTGCGGCTCGTCCAGGCTGTCGCTGAACTGCAGGAAGATGCGCTGGCGATTATCGTCCACGACCTGGCGGGGGCTGATGGTGATCTGTTCCTGGCCTTCGAACAACGCGCTTTGCGCAGGGCTCGCCGGAGGCGGGCGCAAGCGCAGCTTGCCGTTGAGCTTGCGCTCCAGGTCCAGGGTGCGCGTGCTGCTCAGGAAATGCCCGGCGAACAGGGTACCGCTCGCGCCGGGCTGCAACTGGCCGATGTCCACCGCCACCAGGATCATCGCCGCGCCCTGCACGGCCACCAGCTGGCCCCTGTAGTGCCGGGTGTTGCCCGCCCGCTCCAAGTGCTGGACCAACCGCAGCACGTCGTCGTGCAGAGCTTGCACGCCAGGCTGCGGCACGCCTTCCAAGGTCGCGATGGCAGAGGGTTCCAGGGCCTGCCACTGGGCCGCGCTCACCTTGCCCTGCCCATCGAGGTGGACCAGGAAGTCGAAGTTCATGCGGCTCAACAGCCGGGGCGTCACCGGCAGGATATCCGTCGCGGCAGGCGCCAGCGAGGAGACGAAGTTCTGCAGCCGATCACGGTCGCGCTCGAACAGATTGTCCAACAACGCCCGCACCTGTTCCGCCTCGGCCACCAGCAGGGTGTCGTCCTCACGGTCCAGGCGGTTCAGGATCAAGCCATGGGCCAGCAGGTAGACCACCAGCAGCGCCACGGCCAGCGGAGGCCCGAACAGCCAGAACAATCTTTTGCGTAGCGTCATCGGTGGCTCCTGCCCAGTACCTGCAAGCGCCTGCCGCTAGCGAGCCGACGCCGGGCAGTGTGTCGTACCTGCCCGGCTCGTTTGCGCGATCGTCGCAGCCAGCTGCCTCAGGTTGGCCTGGTGGGCCGCGACCAGGCCACTGATCGTGGCATCGGCCGGTGCCTGCAGCGTGCTGTGACAGGTCAGCCCGGTGTCCGTACCCGCAGGCCTCAGTCGCCAGGTCGCGTCCAGCAGGGCATAGCGCCCGGGCACCGAATCGAAGCGCTGCACCTCCACGCGCAACGCTGTTCGAGGTGAGGCGCCGGTCGGCGCGCCCAACTGGTCCTCCAGAGCGTTGCGGAACTCGTCGACGAGGTTGGCGCCCCACCATTCGGTCTCCAGGATCGCCAACCCGCTGTCGCCCTGGCGCACCACCATCTGGGCGCGATCGACCTGCGGAGGCATCAGCACCTTCTCGATCTCGATGTTCACCCCAGCCGGGCGTGCCGCCGGCTGGGCAGGCACCAGGGTGTGGTAGTTGATCGGCGCGCTGCTGCACCCCTGCAGTGCGATGGCCATCAAGGTCCACAACAGCTTTGGCATCTTGCGCATGTCAGGTCACTCCTTGGTTCAGTTCCGCAGTCGGGTGGCGTCGATGGCTTTGGGGCGTCCGCGGATCAGCGACTCGGGATGCCGGCCGAGGTAGTCGGACAAGTCGCGCAGCGAACGTGACATGCGTTCCAGTTCGTTGAGGGTGTCGCTCATCTTTTCGCGTTGTGGCGACCCTTGCGCGAATGCCGAGTCCGCACTCTTGAGCGTGCTGCGCACCTCTTCCAGGGTACGGCTGATGCCTGGCAGGGTCTGGCTGTTGAACTGCTTGAGGCTGGCCTGCAGCTCCCGCAGGCTGGCATCCAGGTTGCCGGCGATGCTCTCGATCGGCAGCTCGCCCAGGCGTGCGATCACCCGCTGCAACTGCTCCTGCAGCTTGTCCAGGCTGCCGGGCACGGTGGGGATCCGCAGCGGGCGTTGCGAGGCATCGAACGTGACCTTGGGCGCGTCGGCATAGAAGTCCAGGGATACATACAGCTGCCCGGTCAGCAGGTTGCCCGTACGCGCCTGTGCCCGCAGGCCATGCTCGACGAAGCTGCCGATCAGGTGATTGCCCGCCTCCTCGTCGCCCGGTGGACGCTTGAGCCCTTTGAACATTTTCTGGTAGACCGCCCCCAGCCGCTGCGGGTAGACCACTGCATCGACCATCACCGGGAAGCTCTGCTTCTGCTCGTCGTAGTCCAGCTCCACCGCCGTGACCCTGCCGAACTCCACGCCCATGAACTCCACCGGGGCGCCCACCGCCAGGCCACGCATGGACTGGTCGAAACGCAAACGTAGAAACTGCTGCTTGCCGGTCGGCGGGGCCAGCGCGGTATCGCGGTCGGCATACAGCTCGAACGCCTGCTGATCCTGGGCCGGCTCGGCCTGGCCGGCCGACTCTGGCTCACCGAACACCAGGCCACCGACCAGAATCGACGACAAGGACTCGGTGTTGACCTTGAGGCCATTGGCGCCCAGGTCCACATCGATGCCGCTGGCATTCCAGAATCGCGTATTGCGGGTGACGAAGGCATCGTTGGGGGCCTGGATGAAGATGCCGATGTCCACCCCTTTGCCGTCCGGCTGCAAGGCGTAGGAGATCACCTGCCCCACCGGGATCTTGCGGTAATAGATCGACGAGCCGATATCGAGCGACCCCAGGTCCTTGGCATGGAGGGTGAAGCGCTTGCCCTTCTCGCCGTAGGTGATCGGTGGCGGCGACTCGAGCCCGGTGAACACCTTGGCCGGCTTGGTCGACTGGCCAGCGTCGGCGCCGATGAAGTTGCCCGACAACAAGGTATCGACCCCCGTGACGCCGCCGGCACCGATGCGCGGCCTGACCACCCAGAACTGCGCGCCCTCGGTGGCGAACGACTCGGCCTCCTTGGACAACTGCACCTTGGCGACCACGCTCTTCTTGTCCTCGGCCAGCTCGACCGAGGTCACTTCGCCGATCACCACGCTGCGGTACTTGACCGGCGTCTTGTGTGCCACCAGGCCTTCGCCTGTCTTGAAGGACAGGGTGATCACCGGCCCCTCCTGCATCCAGCTGCGCACGACCAGGGACGCGCCGATCAACAGCGCGATGATCGGCACGATCCATACCAACGAGACATTCCAGCGCCGGGTATGGATATCTGCCGGCCCCGCCGTGGGCTGCCGTTCGCTGCCTTGCTCCATCAGGAGTCCTCCGTGTGTGAAGCATTGTCCCAGATCAGTCGCGGGTCGAAACTCATGGCCGAAAGCATGGTGAATACCACCACCAAGCCGAAGAACAGGATGCCGGCACGCGGCTCGATGGTGCCCAGTTCGCGCATCTGCACCAGTGCCGCGACCAACGCCACCACCAGCACATCGAGCATCGACCAGTAGCCGATCAGCTCCACGAAACGATAGAGCTTGGTACGCTGCCGACACGCCCAGGCGCTGTGGCGCTGCACGGTGACCAGCAGCATCAGCATGGCGATGAACTTGATCGCCGGTACGCCGATGCTGGCGATGAAGATGATCAGGGCAATGTCCCAAGCCCCGCTTTCCCAGAACTCCAGCACGCCACCGCCGATGGTGCTGTCGCTGCCCTGCCCCAGCATCTCGGTATGCATCACCGGCAACAGGTTGGCCGGCACGTAGAACACCAGGGCTGTCAGCAGGTAGGCCCAGGCCCGGGCGACGGCCTGGGTCTTGCGCGCATGCAACGGCGCGCCGCAGCGCTCGCAATGGTGCAGGCGCAGGCCGAGGTCGCAGGCATGACCGCAGCCATGGCACAGGCACAGGCCCAGCTCGGATGCCCGCGGCGGCAGGCTCATACCAGCTTCCACAGGTCACGGATGTCGCGGCCGGCGATAGCGATCAGCAACACGCTGAGCGCCGCCATCGCCAGCAGGCCGATGCCCGGGATCACGTCTAGCAGGCCAGCCAGCTTGATCACCGCCACCAGGGCCCCCAACAGGCACACTTCCAGCATGCTCCAAGGGCGCAATGCCTCCAGGCCGCGCATGCACAAGGCGAATGCCGGCGCACGCCTGCCCGCCACGGCAAAGCCGAGCACCCAGATCAACAAACCGACTTGCAGCGTCGGGGCGAGGATCACCGCCAGCGCCACCACCAGGGCGATGAAGGTGATGGTGCCATGGCTGAGGATCAGCACCGAGTCCCACAGCGTGGCGCTGTTGCTCAGGCCTTGCATGCTGATGGTCATCACCGGGTAGAGGTTGGCGAAGGCCAGCAGGATCGCGCCAGTCACCCCCAGGGCCAGGCGTTGCTGCACGCTCAGGGCGGTGTGCCGGTCGAGCACGCCGGCGCAGCGCAGGCACACTGCCCGTTGGTGCTTGCCCAGTGCATTGCGCTGGTACACCGCGTCGCAGTACTCACAGATGATCACGTTTTGCTTCACCGTCCTCTCCATCGCTCGTGGTGCTCGCTTGCAAGGCTAGCCAAGGATTCCCCGTATGGCATGCGGCGTTATGGCTGGCTGGGCAGGAACCAACGGTAGTACGGATTATCGCCATCCTCCCGCATCACCGCCCTCACCTCCCGGGCCCAGCCCTGGCGGTCCCCGCGGTAGGCCAGCAGGCTCACGCCATAGAACCGGCGCAGGCTGCGCCACTGGTCATCGACCTCGCCCAGGAAGGCCGGGCTGGCGTTCAGCAAAGGCGGCTCGCGGCGCAGTGCCAGCAGCACCGGCAACACCCGGGTGATCTCGCGGCTGCGCACCCACGGTGCGTATTCGATGCGCGGCTGGTCGTCCGTCACCGGGCGCGCATCGCCGGCATAGCGCTCCAGGCCCTGGCGATCGGTGATCCAGGTCGCCAGCAGGGCCGCAGGGGAGTCGACACCCACCTCGGCCAGTGCCGCGGCCACCTCCGGCTGCGCGAAGCGTTCCTGGATCCGCACGGCATCCAGCTCCAGCGGCTGCAACGAACCGATCATCAGCATTTCGTGGAACTCGGTGGTCCACAACGCGGCGTGGGGGAATACATCGATGAAGCTGCGCACCAGCGAGCGGCTGTCCTCGTCGTTCTGTGTCGGCAACGGCAGCCACTGGGCCACCAGACCATGCTCGTCAAGGCGGCTGGCGGCCAGGGCATAGAAGTCGCGGGAGTAGAGATTGACCACGCCGGCGGCCGAGGGAGGCGGCGGCTCCAGGGTGATCATGTCGTAGCGGGTGGCGCTGCGCAGCAGCTCGCGACGACCGTCGCGCAGGCGGATGTCCAGGCGCGGATCGGCGATCGCGTCGAAGGTACCACGAAAATGCGGCGCGGCCCGCAGCACTTCCGGCAACAGCTCGGCCACCACCGGGTGCTGCAGGCCATGATATCGGAGCATGGCACCGGCAGTGATGCCGGTGCCGAAGCCGATCACCAGCGCCGAGCGTGGCTCGCCCCGGTGCACCAGCAGCGGCAGCAGCGCCTGCAGGCGCATGTAGCGCAGCGACGGCATGGCATCGCCGGTATTGGATACCCCCTGGATGTACAGGCGGCTGAACCGCTTTTGCCCTGCCCCCTGCTCCACCACGGCCACGGTGCCGCCCCGGCCTTCCTCGTAGAAGCTCAACTGCCCACTGCGAGTCGCCGGCATCAACTGCGCCAGGTGCTCGGGCGAGACCAGCAGCCCGCAGGCCAGGGTGGCGCCACCGGCGAGCGCGACACCCACGCGCAGGCGCCGGCTCACCTGGACACCGCGCCAGGCAGCCAGGGCGCCGATGGCCGCCGCAAGCACAGCGAGCACGGCCAGGCTGCGCACCAGCCCCAGTTCGGGGACCAGCACGAACCCTGTGAGCATCACGCCCAGGATCCCGCCCAGGGTATTGAGCGCGACCACCGCGCCGACGTCACGCCCCACATGGGCGCTGTCCACCGCCAGGCGCAGGGCCAGGGGGAACGCCGCGCCCAGCAGGGTGGTCGGCAGGAACACCACGCTCAGCCCGGCAACCGCGAAACGCGCCGACATCCCGGCCAGTTCACTGCCGCCCAGGGCCAGCACCCAGCGCTCGGCCTGGCTCTGCGCGCCAACCAACCATTGGCCCAGCCCGGCCACCTGGAGGATCGCCAGCAGCCCGGCCGAGGCGATCAGCAGGCCGAACGCCCCCCAAGGGTCACGGATACGGTCGGCATGCCGGGCATGGAGCGCACTGCCCAGCACCAGGCCGCAGAGGTAGGTGGCCAGCACCACGGCGAAGGCGAACGCCCGGGTGCTCATGAACTGTACGATCGATTGCGTCCAGACCACCTCATAGCCCAGCGCCACGCCACCGGCCAGACAATACAGGGCGATGGCCATGCGGGCCGACGGGCTGCGCGAGACCGGGCTGACGGCAGTGCCTTGCAACGGTTCGGCGGTAGTGCGGGCCAGCGGCAATGCCGCCCCGGCGGCTAGCACATTGAGCAGCGCGGCGGCGCAGGCACTGGCCAGCACGCCAAGCGATGGCAGCAGCATGAATGCGGCAGCCAGGGTGCCAGCGATGGCACCAGCGGTG
The DNA here is from genome assembly GCF_048068175.1 of Pseudomonas sp. NY15356. Lineage (NCBI taxonomy): Bacteria > Pseudomonadati > Pseudomonadota > Gammaproteobacteria > Pseudomonadales > Pseudomonadaceae > Pseudomonas > Pseudomonas sp. NY15356. The sequence goes on from NZ_JBLUPW010000002.1 coordinate 104,464, forward strand.
TTGGCCGCATACAGCCCGCCGCCGGCACGCCCCACCTGCCCCTGCACCGGGGCCAGGGCACGTACCAGCACAGGCAAGGTGCCGCCCATGAAGAAAGCCGGCAGGCCCACCAACAGCAACGGCAGCCCCCAGGCCAGCGGCCCGAGGCTGTCCTCCAGCCGGGCAAAGGGGCCTGCCGCGGCGCCGAGCGCCAAGGTGGCGGCTACCCCGAGGATCGCCACCAGCACTTCCAGCCCGGCATAGAGCAATACGGGGCGACGCAGGCGATCGGCCCAGCGGCCGAACGCCAGGCCGCCCAGCGCAAGGCCCGCGAAAAAGGCACTGATGGCGGTCGTGACGGCGTACACCTCCACTCCCACCACCAGGGAAAGTTGTTTGACCCACAGCACCTGGTAGACCAGGGCCGCGGCGCCGGAAAGGAACATCAGCAAGGCGGCTATCGCCAGCTGGGGTCGCGCCATGGTCGAGGTTTCCTGAACTGCCGCGCCACGAGGGCGTGAACGGGATTGACTGGCGGCTGAAGACATTGGGACGCCTTATCGTGCGAAAGAGGCCTGCGTCGGTACACCGCCGCAGGCCAGAAGGCGAACGCAGGCATGGCCTGCGCCCGGTCCAGGTCGGCGCTTACTTGGCGCCTTTGTTCATCTTGGCCTCGATCTGCTTGTCCACGTCGGCACGGATCTGGTCGATGCTGAAGCTCGCCGGACGCTGGCTGGGTGGGTAGTCGACGAACGTCTGCAGGAAGGCGGCCGCTCGGCGGGTGCCTTCGAAGATCAGGTAATCGTTCTTCGCCACCCAGTCGTAGTACTGGTCAGATACCACATCGGCCCGCTCATATGGGTCCATGCGCAGGTTGAACAGTTTCGGCACCCGCAGGCAGGTGAAAGGCTCGCTCCAGACCTTGAAGCCACCGGGCGCGCGCTGTTCGCAGAACACCAGCTTCCAGTCGTTGTAACGCATGGCCACAAGGTCACCGTCATCGCTGAAGTAATAGAATTCCTCGCGGGCACTCTTGTCCTTCTTGCCCGTCAGGAAGTCCAGCTGATTGTAGCCGTCCAGGTGCACTTTGAAGTTCTTGCCGCCCACATCAGCCCCTTTGAGCAGGCGCTCCTTGATGTCCGTGCTGCCTGCCGCTGCCAGCAAGGTGGGGAACCAGTCCAGCCCCGAGAACATCTGCGTGGTCACTTCACCCGCCTTGATCTTGCCAGGCCAGCGCACCATGGCCGGAACCCGGTAGGCGCCCTCCCAGTTGGAGTTCTTCTCGTTACGGAACGGCGTGGTGGCCGCATCCGGCCAAGACCACTGGTTTGGCCCGTTATCGGTGGTGTAAACGACAATGGTGTTGTCGGTCAGCTTGAGATCGTCCAGCGCTTTGAGCAACTTGCCGACATCGCCGTCGTGCTCGAGCATGCCGTCGGCATACTCGTTGCCCACCATGCCGCTCTGCCCTTTCATTGCTTCGCGTACGTGGGTGAAGGCGTGCATGCGCGTGGTGTTCATCCAGACGAAGAATGGTTTGTCAGCCTTGGCCTGTTTGTCGATGAAGTTGATCGCGGCCTGGGTAGTGTCGTCGTCGATGGTTTCCATGCGCTTGCTGTTCAGCGCACCGGTGTCTTCTATCTTGCCGTCGGCCGTGGAATGAATCACCCCACGTGGAGAAGCAGCCTTGACGAAGGGGTCGTTGGGGTCCTTCGGCCAGTAGGGACGCTCAGGCTCCTCTTCGGCGTTGAGGTGATAGAGGTTGCCGAAGAATTCGTCGAAGCCATGGTTGGTCGGCAGGTACTCATCGCGATCGCCCAGGTGGTTCTTGCCGAACTGGCCGGTCGCGTAGCCCAGGGCCTTGAGTGCCTGAGCGATGGTCACGTCGCGGTCCTGCAGGCCGACCTTGACGCCAGGCATGCCGACTTTGGAGAGGCCGGTACGCAAAGCCGACTGGCCCGTGATGAATGTCGACCGCCCTGCCGTGCAGCTGTTCTCGGCATAATAGTCGGTGAACATCATGCCTTCCTTGGCGATACGATCGATGTTCGGCGTCTTGTAGCCGACCACCCCATGCGAATAGGCACTGATGTTGGTCTGGCCGATGTCATCGCCGAATATCACCAGAATGTTCGGCTTGTCCGCGGCCACCGCCATCGAACACCCCACTATCGCCGTCGCCGCGAGTGCGAACTGCGATAACCACCTTCCTCTGCGTTTCATTGGTGCTTCTCCGTTCCAGTGACTTGTCGTGATCCACGACTGCTCAGTCGAGAGGCCCGACCGCACACTGGCGCTCTCTCGATGTCGCTGTGGTTATCAGTGCTGGTTGACGTCCTGATCGAAGGGATAGACCCGGTTCCACTCCCTGGCCATATCCACGATCACCCAGTCTTTGTTCCTGGCTTCGTCCAGTGCCTTGTCCAGCCGGCCGACCTGGCTCTGACGGTCATAAGCCCATTCGCGCTTGGCATCGGTGTGGTGCACCAGGCCTGCGAACCGGCGGCCGGGGCCGGCCATGGTCCACTGCAGCATTTGCAGGTCGCCGTCGGAGTTGCCGAAGGCGAGGATCGGCCGACGGCCGATATAGGCGTCGATACTTTCCGGCTTGCCGGCGCCATCGTCGTTGTGGGTGAGCTTGGCCAGGCGCTGTATGGAGAGCTGCCCGTCCTGGTCCTGGAAGCGGGTGGCGAAGGTGGTGCCGATCACCTGCTCCGGCGGGATGCCGTAGACTTCCTCGGCGAAGGTGCGCATGAACGCCACCTCACCGCCGGAGACGATGTAGGTCTTGAAACCGTTGGCGCGCAGGTAGGCCAACAGCTCCAACATCGGTTGGAAGACCATCTCGGTATAGGGCTTTTGGCTGCGCGGGTGCACGCTGCTGGCCAGCCAGCGACGTGCGTTCTGCTCGAAGGTGTCGTTGCTGATGCCGGTGTGGGTGGCGGTGACGATCTGCATCAGGCCACGCATACCGCTTTCGGCCAGGGTCTTGCGATCGTCTTCGAGCACCGCCTTGAACGGCTGCTGGGTCTTCCACTCCGGGTGCTGCGGGGCCAGGCGCTTGACCTCGGCCAGGGCGAACAGCACCTGGAAGTACAGGGGCTGCTCGCTCCACAGCGTGCCATCGTTGTCGAATACGGCGATACGCTCGGCGCTCGGGACGTAGTCCTTGCCCTGCTCATCGGTCACCGCCTCGACGAACGCCACGATCGCCTCGCGCGAGGCGCCGTCGTTCCACGAGGGCAGAGGCTCGGCCGCGTGGGCCGCCAAGGGCAGCAGCAGGCAGAGGGTGAACAACCAGCGCGCCGGGCGCGAAGCGAAATTCAAGTGCATGTAACTTCCTTGATCGATGCAGCTGGCATGACGCCGAATTCAGGGGTTGAGCTTCTTCAGGCCATGTCGGCCGGATGATGGCCGGTTTTGCTCGGTAACCGTACGTCGCAGCGCCGGCAACGTGTCTACCACCTGGGCTGCTGTGGCGGCCTGCCGAAGCGAAGCGCCGTAACGGGCTCCCAAGAAAGCTAGCAAACATTTGGAAACAGCAGCGGGTAACGAAGGAAGACCTGTACTCATTTCGCGACACCCTGTCGTGCGTCTGATCCATAGGTACAGGGCGCTCAGTTGTGGCGGTTCCTGGCGCAACTGACCGGGTATCTGCCGCCAGGCATGCTCGGCGCTGGCCAACCAGGCCGCCTTGCGCCGTTGCCGCCAGCGCCCCCAAGCGTCCCGCAACGTCAGATACCAACCCCGCCCGAAATAGACCAGGCCGCCCAGCAGCACCAACGCACAGGCCGCCAGCAGCCAATGGCTGGCGATATGAACCCGAGCTGTCCGGCCCAGCGCACGCAAGTCGTCGCTTATGGAAAACGGTGCCTGGTATACCGCGGCGTCCGAAGCCTCCAGTTCCAGCGCGGGCACGCTCGCCGAGTGGGCTTCGCCGCTGTCGGCATCCCACCACTGCAGTTCGATGGGCGGCAGGCGGTAGTGCCCGGCCTCGGTCACCACATAGGTGACGGCATCTTCGCGCTGGCCGCCGCTGATACCGCCACGGCCATCGCTCAACGGCGCGACCACCGGAGGCTGCACATAGCGTCGCAGCCCGTCGATCTCGCTGAAGGCCGGCGCAGGAATCAACATCGCCTGGGCACCTTCGGCCCGTACCTGCAGCCGCCGGGTGACACTGTCGCCCACGCGCAGCGGCTGGTGGGAATGTTCCAGTTGCTGCGTGAACTGCAGCGCGCGGGCGACCAGATGCCGCCCCTGCCCGGCCCCGGCGGGCTGCCGGGCGACGAAGTGTTGTGGCGGGCTCTTCACCATCACCGGCCCACTGCCCTGCCCTGGTGTGACCTGGATGGCCAACGCCGGGATATCGAAGGGTTTGGCCTGCTGCGGCGTGATCTGGTAGCTCAGGCGCAAACCAAAGAACGCCTTGCCATCGATCCGCTCGTTCAGGTGCGTGGCTTCACTGCTGGGCGCGGCCACGACGGCTCCGTCCAGTTTCAAGGCCGGCAGCTGCGGCGCGGCATCGAACCAGGTATCGACCAGCAGGTCGACCTGCAAGCTCACCGTGCCGCCGACCAGCACCGTATCGGCCGGCAGCAGTTGGCTGCGCACGCGCACCTCGGGCTCTGCGGCCTGCACCAACAGTGGCACCAGCAGTATCCACAACAGGCGTTTCATGGCATAGCCTCCGTGGCGGTTGGGCGAGCGGCGTCCTGGAGCAGGAACTTGCGCTTGAGGAACTGGGCCGGCGAGGTGTTGAGGTTGTCCAGCCACGCCTGGTCTGAGCCCTGTCCGGCCGCGGTGCGCTGGACGTCCTTGCCTTTCCCGGAGGCGTTGTCGAGCAGCACCTTGTCGGCCTTCTCGTCTGGCGGCCCCGCCTCCTGCTGGCCTTCGCGGTCCTTTAGCAGCGCCTGGGCCAGGGCCAGGTTGGCGCTGGCCTCGGGGAACTGCGCCTGGCGCTGCAAAGCCTGCTGATAGGCCGCGATCGCCTGGTCGAACTTCGACAAGCGCACGTAGGCATTGCCTTGGTAGAAGTACGCAATGGCCGTGTCCAGCTGCGCCAAGCTGTCCAGGGCCGTGTCGTAGTCGGCCGCGTGGTAGGCCGCCACGCCCTTCCAGTAAGGGTTGGCAAAGTGCTCGGCCGCCTCGGGGTAGTGCTGCTGCTCGTATGCCCAGCGCCCCTGTTGGTCGGGCGTGAAGAAGGCGTCGGCCAGCGCGCCGGCGTGGGCCGGCTGCGGGCCTGAAGCAACGCCCAACGCGACCAGCCAGGCTCCCAGCCAGTGCACGCGCCAGCCACGGCGCATGCCCAGCAACGCCAACGTCAGCAACGGCCAGCACAGCCAGTAGCCTGCGTCTTTCCAGTGCAGTGGCTGCCCGTCGTCCTGGGCGGCCTGGAAATGCTGCTGGGCATGCAGCTCGATCCAGTCGAGGTCGTCATCGTCCAGGGTCAGGCTGCCCAGGGGCGCGTCCGCGGCCTCGGCGAGCTGCTTCAAACCCTCGGCATCGAAGGTGGCGCGCTGGGTCCGGCCACTGGCGTCGGTGCTGGGGCGGCCCTGGGCGTCATGCACCACCCCGGCCTGAGGGGTACCGACGGCAAGCACCAGCACCTGCAAACCACTGCCGCGCACCTGCTTGCCGATCGCGTCGAACTGGCTGGCGTCGGCACCATCGGTGACCAGCACCAGCGTGCCGGGGGCGTTCTCGGCCACCAGCAGGCGCTTGGCCAGAACCACCGCGCCGAGGGCATCCTTGCCGGGTTTGTCGATCAGCGTGGTGGACAAGGCCTGGAGGAAGCTGTCGAGCAAGGCTGGGTCGTCGGTCGGTGGCAGCACCAGGTGGGCGCTGCCGGCATATGCGATGAGCGCCGTGCGGCTGCCGGCGCGCCGCTGGATCAGGTCATGCAGCTTGTTGCGCGCGGCAGCCAAGCGTGAAGGCGGGACATCGTCGGCGTCCATCGAGGGCGAAAGATCCAGGGCCAGGATCATCGCTGCCCGATTGTCGAGGAAGGCCGGTTTGTCCTGCTCCCAGGTCGGCCCGGCCATGGCGACCGCACCCAGGGCCAGCATCGCTCCCAGCAGGTGCACCGGGCGAAAACGCTGCTGCTCCCCGGGCGTGATCAGCAGATGCTCGACCAGGTGCGGGGCGATGATGCCCTCCAGGCGTCGCAGCAGGTTGTGGCGGCGTGCCCACAACCAGGGCAGCAGCAGGCCCGGGACGATCAGCAGCAACCAGAGCGGCCGCAGGAAATGAAAGGCACTCAGATCGATGTCCATATCAACGCTCGGTCCTGGTCAGGTGTGCAGGGCTCGCCCGGCGCGCAGTGGCCAGGGCAGCCACGCCATGGCCCAGCAACAGGGCCAGCAGCGCAGCACCCAGAGGCCACCAGAACAGGTCGCGCCTGGGTTGGTGGCTGAAGGTCTTCACCCGGTGCGGCGTGATGTGGTCGAGCGTGGCATAGACCTGCTGCAGCGCGTCCCGGTCACCGGCACGGAAGAACCGGCCGCCAGTGGCCTGGGCGATGTCCTGCAGTGCCTGCAGGTCGACCTTCGCCTCGCCGCTGGCTTCGGGGTCACCAATGCCGATGGTGTGCACCACGATGCCGCGATCCCGGGCCATGCGGGCGGCGTGGTCCGGTGTGATGGCGCTGCCGGTGTCGTTGCCGTCGGTCAGCAGGATCAGCACCTTCTCCTGCTCCTTGGCCTTGTCCAGCAGCTTGATGGTCAGCCCGATCGCGTCACCCAGGGCAGTATTGGGGCCGGCCATGCCGATACCGACCTCATCAAGCAGGATGCCCAGGCTGGCGTGGTCCAGGGTCAGCGGCGCCTGGGGGTAGGCACCGGTGCCGAACACGATCAGGCCGATACGGTCGTCCTTGCGCCGGGCGATGAAATCCCGCACAACCCCTTTGACCGCCTGCAGCCGGTCCACGCGTTGGCCGGATGGGTCCGTGTAGTCGGTGGTGGCCATGGATTGGGATATGTCGATCGCCAACATCAGGTCGCGCACCGGTCGCTCGCGCTCGATGGGCTTTTCCACCAGCACCGGCCGCGCGCAGGCCACCAGCAGCAGCACCCACACCGACAGGTTCAGCAGCAGTTGCCAGCGTCCGCCGCCCGCACGGGCGGTGCCCGGCTCCTGGCCCACGGCACGGCTCATGGCAGCGAAGAACGGCACGCGCAAGGCGCTGCGCGACTCGCGGTAGGTGGCCAGGTAACGCCAGGCCAGCCAGGGCAAGGGCAGCAGCAACAGCAGCCAGGGGTACTCAAGTTGCCACATGGTGCACCTCGATCCATTGCCGGCAGGTCGCGATCAATGCCTGAATGTCGCTGTCGGCCATTGCCACTATCTGGTCCGCCGGGGCATAGGCCAGCAGTGCCAGCCGTCGCGCCAGCTGCCCGGGCAGCTGTACTCGGCTATGGCGTTGCAGGAAGGCTTGCCAGTCATCGCCGCCCAAGGTCGCGACCGGCCCCTGACCGGGCATCGAGAGCGCCACGCGCTTGAGCAGTTGCGGCACTTCGCGCAGGGCCGCCAGGCGTTGCACAGGATCGTTCAGCGCTTGGGCCAGCACCTCCAGGCGAGCCAGGGCCTCGCGGCGATAGAGATTGCGCCGCCAGCGCAGGTAGCGCCAAGTGGCCAGGCCTCCGGCCAGAGCCAACACCGCCACCAGCAGCACCAACCACCCCCAGGTCTGCGGCCAATAGCTGACGTCGATCGCCGGCAGCGGCAGTTCGCGCAACTGGTCGATGCTCGGCGTGCTCACCTGGCTCATCGCGTCACCGCCGAAAGCCGTCCCAGCTCCGCACGCAGCTGCTCCAGGCTGTCGCGCCCGGTGCTGAACATCATCAGCGGTACCTGGCTGCGCCGAAGCAGCGTGGCGACGTCCTTGAGCCGCCCCGAGAGGAAATCCCCAAGCGGGCGGTGCACCTGGCGCCGTTCGATCTCCAACTCCACCTGGACCTGGCCCTGGGTAACGGTCACCCGCCCGCGGTCGGGCAACTGCAGAGCGATCGGATCGAACACCTGCAGGGCCAGGACATCGTTGTGCGCGCCCAGCTGACGCAGCAGTTGCAGGGTCTGCGGCGACACGCCGGCGAAGTCGCTGACGATGACGATCAAGTGATCGTGCCCGGCGATGCCCAGGCACTGGCGCAACACCCTGTCGAGCTGACCCGGCTGTTCCTCGTCGGTTTGCGAGGCATGCAGTGCCTGGTTGTGGCGCACGATCGCCGCGCACAATGCCTCCACCCGCGCCCGGCTGCGCAGCGGGCGGATCGTCTCGATGGCCTGGTCACCGAACACCAGCCCGCCCACCCGATCGCCGGCATGCAGCGCCATCCAGGCCCCGATCGCCCCCAGTTCGGCAGCGGTGACCGACTTGAAGCTGCGCTGCGAACCGAAATACATGCTCATGCGCTGGTCCACCAGCAGCAGCGTCGGGCGGTCGCGCTCCTCGGTGTAGCTGCGCACGAACGGTTTGCTGTAGCGCAGCGATGCCCGCCAGTCCAGGTGACGCAGGTCGTCCCCGGGGGTGTACTGGCGCAGTTCGTCGAAGCTCAGCCCACGGCCGCGCAGGCGCGCGGCATGGCTACCGGAGAGCACGCTGGACAGCGGTTGGCGTGACAGGAAGCTCAGGCCGCGCACGCGATGCTCAAGCAGCATCAGCTGCTCCAGCGAGGCGTAGACGGCGCCGTCGGCGACCACGGGCTTGTGCATGGCGCCCCCTCAGGCCGGGACCGCGACGGTGTCGAGCAGGCGGTCCAGCACTTGGTCGGCGCTGATGCCATCGGCCACGGCGTCATAGGACAACAGCAGACGGTGGCGCAACACCGGGTGCAACACCGCGCGCACATCGTCTGGCGTCACATAGTCGCTGCCCGCCAACCAGGCATGAGCCCGGGCGACCCGGTCCAGGCTGATGCCGCCACGGGGGCTGGCTCCGACCTTGATCCAGCGCTGCAGGTCGGCGTCGTAGTCCGCCGGGTGGCGGGTGGCGTTGATCAGGTCGATCAGGTAGCGGTCGATGGCTTCGGACACATGCACCGCCCCGACTTCGCGGCGCGCCGCGAAGATCGTCTCCTGCGCCACGGGCGTTGCGGTTTCGCCATGGCCGCCGGCCTGCTGGCGATGTTCCTCTCCACGTACCAGCCGCAACACCTGCGTCTCATCCTCGACCTTGGGGTAGTCGATCAGCAGCTTCATCAGGAAGCGGTCCATCTGCGCCTCGGGCAACGGGTAGGTCCCCTCCTGCTCGATAGGGTTCTGCGTGGCCAGCACCATGAACAGCCCGGACATCGGGTGGGTTTCCCCCGACACGGTGATCTGTCGCTCCTCCATGGCCTCGAGCAGTGCCGCCTGGACCTTGGCCGGTGCGCGGTTGATCTCGTCGGCGAGGATCACGTTGCCGAACAGCGGGCCGGGCTGGAACTTGAGCTGGTTGCCGGTATCGGTCTGCTGGAGGATCTCGCCACCGGTAATGTCCGACGGCAGTAGGTCGGGGGTGAACTGGATGCGGCTCATGCGTGCGTCCAGGTGGGTTGCCAGGGCCTTGACCGTGCGGGTCTTGGCCAGGCCGGGCAGGCTTTCGAGCAGCACATGCCCGTTGGCCAGCAGGCCCAACATGATATGGCGGATGGTCCGCTCCTGGCCCAGTACCTGAAGCCCCACCTGGGCCTCCAGGCTGGTGATCTCTTCACGAATGGTCACTGTCGTTTGTCCTTGGCTTGCGTCAACTGCGCGATGAGTCGACTTCCCTGCGGTGACGTGCCCGGGGTGAACCGCCCGGGCACACGGCCCAGCCACCGTGCAGATGAAGATGCTTGGTAAATCTAGTTCACATGTCCTTGTTCGCCATCGAAAAATACCCAGGCGGCTGTCGTGTAAAGAACATCCCTCGCCAGTCAATCCTTATCGGCTGCAACTATGGCTGTGCCGGTGGCAGGCGTGGGTCCTGCGGCGCAACCTTGCGCATGCGCTGTGCGTACGCGTCGGCCTGGCGAGTTTCACCGGCCGTGGCATGCAGGTAGACCAGGGCGTAGAGCAGGTCCGGGTCTTCGGGCGCCGCCTCCAGGCCCTTGTGCAAGGTCCGCAGCGCCTCGTCGCGCCGGTTCAGCTGGGCCAGCAGCAGCCCTTGGTTGTAATAGACCCGCGCGTTGCCCGGCATCTCCCGGGCGGCAACATCCAGCCAGGGTAGGCTCTCCTGCGCCTTGCCCTGCTCGACCAGCAGCAACGCCAGCATGTAGGCGAGGTTGCCGTGATCGCCCGCCGGCATGTCCTTGAGTGCCAGGCCTTCGCGCAGCACCGTCTGTGCCTGGTCGAGTTGCCCCGCGCCACTGTACAGGGTGACCAGGTTGACCCTGGCGGGTGAGAAGTGGGCGTCCAGGCGCAGCGCCTGGTGATACTGCTCGATGGCCTCAGCCTGGCGGCCCAGACGCTGCAGCAGCACGGCCAGGTTGAGCCGGCCGCCGGGCAGGTCGGCGTTGTCGCGCAGGCGCCGCTCGTAGTCGGCCAGCTGTGCCGCGTAGCCCTCCCGGCGCTCGGCCGGCAGCGCTTGCGCCGGCACATCGGCCAGGGCGCGCACGGCTTCGTCGCGCACCGCCAGCAGCGGGTCGTCGAGCAATGGCAGCAACTGCTTGACGCGGGCTTCGGGCGGAACCCGGGCGAAGCCCGCAGCGGCATAGGCGCGCACCACGCCCTCCTTGGAGTTGAGCGCCCAGCTCAACGGGGTGATGGCCGGTGCGCCCAGCTCTGTCAGTTGCTGAGCTGCCGTCGCCCGCACGAGCGCTGGCTTGCCGATATCGGCGATGACCGCCGTCAACAAGCTCAGGCGGTCGCCCTGGCCGGTGCGCACGGCATGCAAGGTTTCTCCGTAATGGGGCGGACGCTGGGGTGTGCCGAACCAACCCTCGATCGCCGTGGCGGCCCATGCAGGTTGCCTGTCGGTGTGGCAGGCGGTGCAGGCATCGGGGCTGGCGGTCTTGTCCGCCAGGTCCGGTCGTGGTATCCGCAGGCTGTGGTCACGCCGAGGGTCGACCACCATGTAGGTCTTGCTCGGCATATGGCAGTTGACGCATTGCGCACCCGGTGAGCCCTGGGCGTGGTGATGGTGCGCCGGGCTGTCGTAGTCCTTGGCCTGCAGGCTGGGGAAGCGGCTGGTGGGTGGGTTGGCGTTGTGGCATTGCTGGCAGAGGCCATTGCCCTCGATCTTCACCCGGGTGGTATGCGGATCGTGACAGTCGGTGCAGCTCACCCCGGCGGCGTACATCTTGCTCTGGGTGAAGGAGCCATACACGTACACCTCGCCGTCGATCTGCCCGTCGGCGTGGTACAGGCCCTCGCGCAAGGTCGCCGGCAGCGAAGCATCGAGCTGGGGCTTGCCCGGCTGCTGGCCCATGCCCAGGGATTGCCGGCGGCTGTGGCAGAAGGCGCATTGCTCGATCAGGCCCTTACCGTCGAGGCCCTTGAAGTCCACCGCCAGCCCCATCTGGGCCGGCGTGACGCCGCCCTTGGCCTCGTTTTTGGCCTGTTTGGCCCAGTCCACATGCGCCTGGGAGGGGCCATGGCAGCCCTGGCAACCCACGGTTTGCTCCTGCCAGGTGGTGGCGTAGCTGTCCTGCTTGTCATCGTAGTGCTTGAGCAACCGCGTGGAGTGGCAGTCGGCGCACATGGCATTCCAATTCTGGTAGCGCCCGGTCCAGTGCAGCGCATCGTCGGGAGCGAAGCGCTGCCCGGGGTACAGGGAGAACCAGCGTTGCCCGCCCTGTGCCTTGGGTCGGGTGTCCCAGGCGATGGTCAGCGCCTGCAGGCGCCCGCCGGGCAGTTCCACCAGGTACTGCTGCAACGGGTGGTAGCCGAAGGTGTAGCGCACCTTGAAGTCCGCGGGCTTGCCATCGGGGCCCTCGGTACGCACGTAATAGCCTTCGCCCTTGCGCTGGAACCGCGCCTTGACCCCGTCCTCCTCGAAGCTACGGCCATCGAAGGCGCCCAGCACGCTCTGGGCGCTGGCCACGCGCATGGCCCAGGCATGGTCCGAGTCCTTCCATTGCGCGGCCTGCGCCTGGTGGCACCCCTTGCAGCTGGAGGCGTCGGCATAGCCCTCCCGGTCCTTCGCCTGGCCCGGGGAGGTCCCGGCCTGCTGCGCCCAGGTGGCCATGGGCGCGAACAGCAACAGGCACAACAGCATCAACAGGGGGTGACGATACACTCGGTTTCCTTACTCATGCGCGATGAGGGTGATGAATCGGCAGGGATGCCTTCGATGGCGGGTTTCACCCGTCCTGCTCCGGCACTGCCGGGGCCGTGTGCCAACGCTCCGGCGGGACGAACTTGGCCTCTTGTGGGTCTGCCAGGTAGTGAGGCGACATGATCTGCACACCATATTCGTTGAACACGTCCTGGATGTTGGCGTGCAGCATGCTCAGCAGTTCCGCGCGCGGGCGCGGCTCGCTGGGGACGGCCTGGGCGACCAGGCGGTATTCGGGGTAGAAGTCGCTCAACGCGGTCTGGAACACCTGGGGCGCGGGCTGTTCGAGGATGCCGTGGGTACGCCGCGCCGCCTCGACCAGCATGGCGTGCACCTGGCGCCATGGCGTGTCATAGCCGATGGTGACCACCGTATCGACGATGTACCCTTGGCCGACGACGATGCGCGAGTAGTTCTTCGTGACGGACCCGGTGATCATCGAGTTGGGGATGGTCAGCACCTCGCCCAGGCCGGTGCGGATGGTGGTGGTGAACATCCCCACTTCCATCACCGTGCCCTCGTACTCGCCTACCCGCACGAATTCCCCCACCCGCAGGGTACGGGTGTAGGTGAGGATCAGGCCGGCCACACCCTGGCCTACCACACTGGTCGCGCCCAGCGAAATCATCAGGCCCAGCAGCACGGACAGGCCCTTGAAGGCGTCGCTGTCCGAACCCGGCAGGTACGGGTAGGCCATGACCAGGGCGAACAGCCAGATGGCCAGCGACACCAGGCGCGTGGTGGGTTGCAAGGTTTCGGCCGTCAGCCAGCGCAGGGTCCCGGGGCGCGACATGCGCTCCAGGGCGCGCTTGCAGAACCCGCTGACACCCCGGGCGATGAAGAAGATCGACAGCGCCACGGCCACGCCCGGGATCGCGTCGAGTATCCCCGACAGCAGGTAGTCGACCAGCCGCAGCAGATACACGTTCAGGCTCTCTCCCCATGGTCGGGTATAGGGGAACTGCGACAGCACGAAGCTCATCCACTGGTAGCTGAACAGCAACAGCAGCAGCCAGTACAGCAACCACAGCAGGCGATCGACCAGGTAATAGAGGTTCTGCAGGTCGAACAAGGGCATCTGCCCTACCCGGAACACCTGCGAATGCTTTCCCATCAGGGGCAGCAGCAGGCCGAGCAGCTTGCGCCGGATCGCTCGAGTGCCCTTGAGCAGCAGCAAATAGATGAAGGTCGCCAATGCCGAATAGCCTGCGGCCTTCAACAGGAAATGCAGGCTGCGTGCCTGGCCGGTCTCGGTCACCACGGTGCGCAGGTTGCTGGCTGCCTGCTCTGCCGCTTCACGCACCGACACGCTGCCGGGCAGCACGTCCAGCGGCGCGATGATGAAGGCCCGGCGATCACCGAGCAGTATCAGGTAGCTGTTGAGGACCGGCTCGACGCGCACTTCGAGCGTGTCGTCCGCCCCTTGCAAGGCCTCGTCGACCACCGCTGCGGCGCGCTTGGCACGGGCCGCGGGTGTTTCGCCCAGCAAGGTGGCATGGAACGTCATGATGGGTCGGTTGGCGATCTTCAGTTGGGCCGGCTCCCCCAGCACGCCCTCCACCGAGGTGCTGTCCTCGGACATCGCAGGGGATGAAGCAAACATGAACAGCGACAACAACGCACCGAGCAACAGCAGCGACTTCATGCTGATCCAGCACCTCATTCCCACGCTCCTTGTCCCCTCGGATGATCCGCTTCACGTTCTACCGACCGAATGGACTTTAGCGTAGTCAAATTTCGGTTGACTGCGTCGGACCGATAACCAATGCATGACACCACGCCGCGCAAGCCCGGCGCACCCCGCGTTCGTTCCTCGCCCCCACGCCACCAAGCCATGCAGGCCGGCCCATGCTCGGCAGGCATTCAGGTCACCCACGCAATACCGGCCCGCCAAGGTGGCTTACGCCGAAAAAGCTGTCGTGATCGGAGAGTACTGGGCCGATGCCCCGTGCAAGTCTGATCCAGACTGTTGCGTCAAACGGAACGGCAAAGGACGCGAACGGACCATGGCAAGCAACAAGACCCCCGCTACGACCAGCCCCAAAGAGCTGCTGGATGTATTGATACGGGCGGGGTTGATCACCGTCCTGGCGTTGTTCTGCTACCAGATCTTCTATCCCTTCCTCGGTGTCATGATCTGGGCCGTGATCCTGGCAGTGACCTTGAACCCACTCAACCTGCGCATCGCTCAATGGCTGGGCGTTTCCGTGGGCAAGGCCGCCACCCTGCTGGTGCTGTTGATCCTGCTCTGCCTCATGGTGCCGTTGGGCTTTCTCGGTGAGTCCATGGCCGGCTCGATCCAGGCTGCCCTGCAGTCGGTCCATGAATGGAACCTCGCCATCCCCGCGCCCTCGGAGGCCGTGCAAGGCTGGCCACTGATCGGCGAGCCGCTGTACCGCATCTGGCTACATGCCTCCGAAGACCTTTCCTGGGCCTTCCAGCAAGCCGCACCGCACCTCAAGGACGTGAGCCGCCTGGTGTTGCTCAAGCTGGCCGGTGTGGGCAGTGGTGTCCTGGTGTTCATCCTGGCGCTGATCATCGCCGGGCTGTTCCTTGCCAATGGCGAACGCAGCGCACGCCGGGCCGTGGCCATTTCCCAGCGAATCTTCAACCCCGAACGGGGCGCCGAACTGGCCAGCCTATGCGCCGCCACCATCCGTGCGGTGGCGCAGGGCGTGGTGGGCATCGCCTTCATCCAGATGCTGCTGGTCGGCATCGGCCTGGTGGTGATGGGCATCCCCGCCGCCGGGCTGCTGGCCCTGCTGGTGCTGTTGCTGGGGATCATGCAACTGCCGGTGCTGCTGGTCACCTTGCCCATCGTCATCTATGTGTTCAGCCAGCAAGGCGCCAATGCCGCGACCATCGTGTTCGCCATCTGGACCATTGCCGCCGGGCTCTCGGACAACGTGCTCAAGCCCTTGATGCTCGGCCGCGGGGTGTCGGTACCGATGCCCGTGGTGCTGATCGGCGCCCTCGGCGGGATGATCAGCCACGGCTTCATCGGCCTGTTCATCGGGCCGGTGATCCTGGCCATCGGCTATGAGCTGTTCAATTCCTGGGTCGGCCAGGCCTCGGCCGCACCTGGAAAGGCCGACACCCTGCCCGACGACGAGCTGGCCGATACCCACCCAAGCGAGCGTTGATCCGCGCGAAGCACCGGGGTGCGCCCCTTTCTCAGGATGGATTGCAAATGGATATGGGACACAACGCAAAGGTTTTCCGCCCGCAGAGCCAGACCCTGGCCCTTGAACCGAGAATCCTGTTCGATGGCGCCGCCGCGAGCGCCGCGGCTGACCAGCATCACCAGGATACAGGCGACGCCGCACAGGCCGACGCTCATCCGTCCACCCCGGACCAACGCACAGCCGCAGGCCCAACATCGACGGTGCCGAAAACCCTGGTGGTACTCGACAGCCGCGTGGAAAATCGCGAGCAACTGACCGCCGGACTCGGCGCGGACACCCTCACCCTGGTGGTCGATGCAGGCCAGGATGCCCTGGCGGCCATCAGCGCCGCCCTCGCCCAGATGGGCACGGTCGATTCGATCCAAGTGTTCTCCCACGGCGCTGCCGGGCAGTTCACCTTGGGCAACCAGACCTTCACCGCCGCCAACCTCGACCAGTTCGGTAGCACCTTGGGCCAGTGGCAGGCCGAGCTCAGCGCCGGAGCCGATATCCAGCTCTATGGCTGTGACATCGGTGCCGGGGCGGCCGGCCAGGCACTGGTGGACCGCCTGGCGCGCTGGACCGGCGCCGACGTGGGCGCCTCCAGCAACGCCACCGGCAGCCGCGCCGCAGGTGGCGACTGGGCGCTGGAGGTACGCAACGGCGTGATCGACCAGGGCATCGCCCTTTCGGCCACCAGCCTGGAACGGTTCCAAGGCCTGCTGGCCAATGCCGCGCCAACCACCAGCATCAGCATGCCCAGCAACGACGTGCTGATCGGCAACACCTTCACCTTCGAGGTGGACCTGCGCAACGGTGCAAGCCAGGTCGGCTATGCCCCGTACATCGACCTGTTCCTGCCCACCACCGGCAAGGACGGCGACGACGGTATCAGCTTCGTCGGCGCCTCCTACCTGGGCCAGACCCTGACCAGCTACGTGGTCACCTTCGACGCCGCTGGCAACGCCACCCACCCGCTGGCCAAAGGGGCTGACGGCAAGCCGTTGGTGGTCACCGCCGCCAGTGTGGGCATGCGCCCGGGCGATCAGTTCGTGGTGCTGCAGGTGCCCTATGCCAGTGTTTCCCAGGACCAGCCGGACATCACCGTGCAGGTCACCGCGCGCCTGAGCAACCTGGCCGACACCAGCAACACCAATGGCAGCCCGGCCCTGACCATCAATACCCGTGCCGGTTTCGAATACGGCAACGACTCGCTGAACAACCCCACCGTCGACCCGAGCCTGGTGGAAGCCAGCCTGCACGCGCTGGTGGTCAACCCCACCCTGGTGGAACTGACCCAGAACCTGGACATGACCGAAGGCGAAACCGCCACCGGCCCGAACTTCACCCACAACCAGACCGTCACCGTCACCCCGGCGAGCGGGCAGACCCTGCACAACGTAGTGGTCACCCAGAACGTGCCGGACCAAGTCCAGGTCACGGCCATCACCCCCGGCGCGGGGGGCACCCTCACCTCCGTCACCCTGCGCAATGGCACGGTGCTGACCAACCCTGCGCTGATCGCCGCGGCGATCAACAGTGACAGCGTGTTCATCACCGCCTACAGCATCACCTATGACAGCCTCAGTGCCCCCGCCACCTCCCGGGTGACGTTCTATGTGCCAGAGGTGGGCGGCGCGGGCAACGCCGTGCTCGACCCCAACACCGGTGACCCGGTGACCATCGCCTTCGGTACCCCCACTGCCACTGGCGAATGGACACCCCTGGACCCACGCGACCTCAACCCACCGGCCACCGAGGTGGATTTCAGCACCACCGGCGACGGTACCGGCGCGCAGTTCGTCGCCAAGTCCATCACCCTGCAGAAGCAGGCCGTGCTGCAGACCGACCTCGGCAGCACCGGCCTGAGCCCAGGCGATACCCTGCGCTACGTGCTCAACGTGGCGCTGTCGGACTATTTCGCCTTCGGCAGCAATATCCTGCAGAACGGTCAGTTCCGTATCGTCGATACCCTGGCCGACGGCCAAACCATCAGCGGGCCGCTGACCATGACCGTGAGCCAGGACGGAGCCAGCGGCACGATCCAGCTGGTCTATACGCAAACCCCGAACGCCGATGGCACCACCACCCTGGTGATCGACATGGCCGAGTCGCTGCGCCGGGCATCGGGCACGCTCGGCGCCCTGTTCGGCGACCTGGCCTTCGACGACACCCGCACGTCAGCCACCCTGGCAGTGATCAGCTACAACGCGGTGATCAGCCAGGCCTATGTCAGCAACTACCCACCGCACAAAGACATCAACGAAGGCGACAGCGTCGGCAACAATGCCACCCTGAGCGCTACCGTGCTGCTCGATGCCGTGAACCTGGGGACAGGCATCCAGACCGACGGCTCCAGCACCGTCAGCACCGTGCCGACCAGCCAGGTCGACATCGACATCCTCAAAGTGAACAACGGCGCGCCTCCGACCAGCGGCGAGATCCGCCCCGGCGACCTGATAACGTTCCAACTCTCCTATGACCTGGTCACCGGCGACTACGAAAACTTCCAGCTCACCGCCTACCTGCCCTTGCCGCTACTCGACGTCAGTGGCGTGACATGGACTGTCGGCAACGGTGTCGGCCAATGGAGCTTCGGCCCTGGCGAGAGCGACCCGTCGCGGGCGGTCACTGTGTCCAGCGGGCCCGGCAACTCGGTAGTGTTCGACTTCGGCCAGTACAGCGTCAACCAGGCCGCCGGTGGGCGCATCGAGCTCACCTTCACCCTGCGCGTAGGCGACCAGCCCTTCGCCGACCAGCGCTCGCTGGACGTGCTGGCGCAGTCCAGCCAGACCACCACGATCAACAAAGACCCGTTGCTGAGCTCGGACGTGGCCGTGGTGGTGTCAGTCGCGGAACCGGTGCTGGACATCCGCCACGGTGTGGTCTCCAGCAGCAACGGCAGCGTCACCGGCACCACCGGCAGCTGGGCCCAGCCCGGCACTGGCGGGCGCCCGTTCACCGGTAGCGTCACCGAGCTGTCCGCAATCAACGGCGATGTCTCGGGCATCGATGGCGGCGACAGGCTGCGCCTGGCCACGGCCATCGAGAACAGCGGCGGCGGTGGCGCCTATGACGTAGTGACCAGCAAGACCTTCGCCGGCGGCAGCTTGGACAACGGCGACTCCAGCGCCGGTCACACCACCGGCAGCAACCTGGTGGTCGGCGAAAGCATGCTCTATGACATCATCGTGCGTCTGCCGGAAGGCACCACACGCAACCTCAGCATCGACGACCTGATCCCGCCAGGCATGCGCCTGGATACCACCTTCAACAACAACCTGGGCTACCTGCAGATCCTCACGGCATTGGGCAGCGGCGGCAGCCTGAGCCAGGACTTCGCTGGCAGCGTAGTCATCAGCGCAGTCGGCGGCGTCGGGGGCACATTGGGTAGCGATGGGGTCGACGCGCACTTTACCTTCAGTGTTTCGGCCACCAGCGCCGACAACAACACCGGCAACAATGCCTTCGTGATCCGTGTGCGCCTGGTCGCCAGCAACGTCAGCGGCAACCAAGCCAACCGCTCGCTGCAGAACAGCGCCACCCTGCGTTACCAGGACATCGACGGCAACACCCCCAACGGCACGGTCGCGCTCGATCGCCAGGTAAACCTCAGCGGCGGCGCGCCCACGGTCACCCTGCGCGAGCCGACCTTGCAGATCATCCAGAACATCGACACCACCCCCGATTTCGGCGGCTTCGACCAAGGCGACATCATCGATTTCACCCTCACCCTGCGCAACGGCACGGCCTCGAGCGACTTCGATGCCTTCGACATCAGCCTGCTGGACAACCTGCCCAGCCAGCTCGACGGCGTGACCATCACCGGCGTGGTCTACCAAGGAGCCACCAACAATGGTGGCGTGGACTTTGTCATCCAGGGTGGCCAGCTGCGCACGGCCACGGGTGCCAATATCGACATCGCCAAGGGCGGCAGCATCGTCCTGCACCTGCGCGGCACGGTGAATGCGACCGCCGCCGGCCTGGCCGCCTTCACCAACAACGCCCAGGTTCGCTGGACCAGCCTGGACGGCAACCACACCGGTGAACGCACCGGCGCCGACGGCGTGCTCAACGGCGGTACGCTGAACGACTACCGGCTCGACTCCGCCCTGGTATTCCCGGTCACCAACGGGGTCCGTATCTCCCACGTCGGCGGCCTGCCCGATACGCCCCCACCCCGGGATGCATCCGGCAACGTCGATACCGCCGGCATCAGCGAGAACGTTGCCGTGGGCGAAGTGATCCGCTACCGCGTGTCGGTACTGGTACCGGTGGGCGACAACCCCAACTACCAGATTCGCATCGAACTGGGTGCGGGCTTGTCGTTCATCCCTGCCGACCTCAACAACATCCTCATCGCCATGGTGTCCAACACCTTCAACGGTCTGTCCACCGATGCCGACCTGATCAAGGGCGGCACCCTGTGGATGCCCGGCGACCAGGACAGCGCGGTGTCCCAACCGATCAATGCCGACCTCAGCGGGGTCAGGCCCAACGGCGTGTTCGACGGCAACGCCAGCAACCTCAGTATCGTCACCAATGCCAACGGCAGCCAGACGGTCACCTTCAACCTGGGGAACGTGCGCAACAGCGAAACCTCCGACACCAATGCCGAAGGCGTGATCCTCGAGTTCAACGTGCGCGTCACCAACGTGGCGAGCAACCAGAGCGGTGCTTCACTGGGCGTGCAGGCGTTCGAGCATGTCGGCCTGCCGGGCCAGGATGTAGACCGGGGCAAGAGCGAACAGCTCTTCGAGCGAGTGGTGGAACCGAGCTTCACCGGCCTGGACAAACACGTCATCGACATCCTGCCGGGCACCGGCAGCACCACTGCCACGGTGTCGGTGGGCTTCACCCAGAACGGCGACATCCCCGCCTACAACGTCCACTTGCAGGACCAGTTCCCCAATGGCAGCAACTACCAGGTGCAAAGCATCCTGGTCAACGGCAGCGCACTGGACCTGGCGAACCTGCCCGCCGGGGTAAGGGTCACCTCCAGCGGCGCTCTGTCGGTGGACTTCGACCGCCTGGCGGTGGGCGACCGGGTGCAGGTGGTCTACCGCGTCACCGTGCCCAATGCCGTGGTGCCGGACAACGCCGCCAGTGCCGCAGTGCTCACCTGGAGCAGCCTGCCGACCAGCTTCGAGACCGGTGGCTGGGGCGGCTCGCGCCCCGGCACCGGCGGCACCGCTGATGGCGAACGTACCGGGCAGGACGGCACGAGCGGGCTGAACAACTACATCCTCAGCGAAGGCGCCGGCCTCGGCGTCGTGCAGGGCACGCTGTGGAACGACACAAACTCGGCGACCAGCAGCACCACGCCCGATGGCCCGGGCCTGGCCGGGCAGCGTGTACAGGTCACCTGGGCCGGCGCTGACGGGGTGTTCGGCAACGCCGATGACCGCGTGTTCTCCACCCAGACCGACAGCAACGGGCGCTACCAGTTCGCCCTGCTGCCGGCAGGCAACTACCTGGTGGCCGTGCCCCAGTCGCTGCAGCTGTCGGCCAGCAATCGCTTCGCGGTGCGCATCGATACCGACACCGGCACCAGTGTCAGCGGCCTGGGCAATGTCAGCGTAACACTGGCCGAGGGCGGAACCGGCACCGCCAACGCCGGCTACGTGCACCTGAACGAAGCACCGGTCAACACCCTCCCCGGCCAACGCGGCCAGGAAGACACTGTATTGCACCTGAACGGCCTGGCCGTCAGCGACTCGGACGCTGGCAGCGGGGTGATATCCGTCACCTTGACCGTGCGCCACGGCGTGCTCTGGCAAAGCGCCACGCCGCCCGCGCCCGGCGCCACCCCACCCGCGGGGGCCAGCGGCACCCTGACCTTGACCGGCACCCTGTCGCAGCTCAACGCCCTGCTCTCGCAGCTCTACTACAAGGGTAACCAGGACTTCAACACCGCCAGCACCAGCGAAACCCTGACCATGGTCACCAACGACCGGGGCAATTTCGGTGATGCCAACCACGACGGCATCCCCGGGCAGAACCCGCAGGATGCGCTGAGCGACACCGATACCGTGCAGCTGATCGTCGACCCGGTCAACGATACCCCGGTGGCCCGGCCTGACAGTGCCATCGCCGTCGAAGCCGGTGGCACCCGCAACCAGACCCCGGGCAGCGACCCCAGCGGCAATGTGCTGGCCAACGACAGCGATGTCGATATCGCCACCAATGGCGATGCCATCCGGGTGATCCGCGCCGGGCTGCAAGGCGGCACGCAGCTGGGCGTACCGGTCAACGGTACGGTGGAGATCGTCGGCCTGTACGGGAAACTGGTCATTTCCTCGGCCGGCGGCAGCACCTATATCGTCGACAACGACGACCCTGCGGTGCAGGCACTGCGCCTGTCCGGCAACACCCTGCAAGAGGTCTTCACCTACACCATCAGCGACCTGGCCGGCGCCACCAGTGCCTCGACGCTCACCGTCACCATCCAGGGGGCCAACGACACCCCGGTGGCCGTGAACGACGACGGCCAGGCGCTCGAGGCTGGCGGCGTCAACAACGGCACGCCCGGCAGCAATGCCGTCGGCAACGTGCTGAGCAACGACACCGACGTGGACCAGAACGGCGAGACCAAGACCGTCACTGGGGTGCGCAACCTGCGCGAGAGCGCCTCCGGCGCCATCGTGCCGGTCACCAACGCGCCGGTGGTGATCAACGGCACCTACGGCACCCTGACCATCAGCGCCAACGGCGCCTACACCTATGTGGTGGACAACAGCAACACCGCCGTGCAGCGCCTTGGCGCCAACGACCAGTTGATCGAGTACTTCACCTACCGGGTGACCGATGCCGGCAACCTCAGCGACCTGGCCGAACTGCGCATCACCATCAAGGGCGCCTATGACAACCCAGTGGCCAGTGACGACCGCGCCGTGGCCCAGGCGGCCGCGACCAACACCCCGGGCGAAGAAAGCAACCCCGTCGGCAACGTGATCCTCTTCCCCAGCCGCGGGGGCGGCCTTAACCAACCCGGCGGCAACGGCGTCGACCTCGACGTCGATCGCGCCGACCGCCCCAGCACGCGCCTGAACGTCACCGGCATCAGCTCGGCGACCGAGCTCTCCAACCCTGGCATGACCTCGGTCCCGGCCGGCAGCAACGCCGGCAATGGCCGGGTGATCGACGCCATCTACGCCGAGCAGAATGGTGTGCAGGTCATCGACCCGGCCGCCTTCGGCACCCTGACCATCGGTGCCAACGGGTCGTTCGTCTTCGACGTCAACAGTGCCAACGCGACCATCCAAGGCCTGGCCGCCGGGCAGACCGTGCAGGTGATCTATACCTACGAAATCACCGACACCGAAGGCCTTACCGACCGCGCCCAGCTGGTCATCACCATCCATGGCGTCAACGACCCACCCGTGGCCCAGATCGTGGTTGGCCGTGCGGTCGAGCAAGGTGGCGTGAACAACCAGCTGCCGGGCATCAACCCCAGCGGCGACGTGACCCGCACCTCCCACGACCCGGACGGCGACCCGATCACCGTGTCCGCCATCGGCACCGGCACGACCACCACCACGTCCGTCAACGGCAGTACCACGCTGACCGGCCAGTACGGCACCCTGACCATCAACCCCGATGGCACCTATACCTATGTGCTGGACAACAGCAACCCCACCGTCCAAGGCCTGCGCACCGATGCCGACCGGTTGATCGATACCTTCAGCTACGAAGTCACCGACGGCAAGGGCGGCTTCTCCGACCCTGCGTTCCTGTTCATCCTCATCGAAGGCCAGAACGACAACCCGGTGGCTGCCGACGACGGTACCACGGCGATCGAGGCCGGTGGCGTGGGCAACAACCAGCCAGGGCGCGACCCGACCGGTAACGTGCTGACCAACGACCGTGACGTCGACTCGGTGCTCAACGAGGAGACCAAGACCGTCAACGCCGTACGTACCGGGGCCGAGAACGCCAGCGGCAGCACCGGCAGCCTCGGCACCGAGCTGCGCGGCACCTATGGCTGGCTGACCCTCAATGCCGACGGCACCTACCGCTACCGCCTGGACAACGACAACGCCGCGGTGCAGGCGCTGCGCACCAGCGGCAATACCTTGGTCGATACCTTCACCTATACCGTGATCGACACTGCCGGCGCCACCGACCAGGCCGCCCTGCGCATCACCATCACCGGTGCCAACGATACCCCGGTGGCCCGCCCCGATAATGCGACGGCCGTGGAGGCAGGCGGCGTGGCCAACACCACGCCCGGGCGCAATGCCACCGGCAATGTCCTGGGCAATGACAGTGATGTCGACAGCCGCGACCTGATGGGCGTGATCGGGGTTCACCAGGGCCTGGCCACCGGCAAGGTGGGCAGCGCCTTCACGGCCGCCTACGGCACCCTGACCCTGCGCGCCGATGGCAGCTTCACCTACGTGGTGGATGACAGCAACCCGCTGGTGCAGGCCCTGCGAACCTCCGGCGAAACCCTGCAGGAGCGCTTCGTCTACACCGTTCGCGACCTTGCCGGCGCCACCACCACATCGATCCTGACCATCACCATCCAAGGCCGCAATGACAACCCCGTGGCAAGCGACGACCAGGCCACAGCCATCGAACGCGGCGGTACTGCCAACGGTACCTCGGGGCTGGACCCCAGCGGCAACGTGCTGGCCAACGACACCGACGTGGACGCCGGCGACAGCAAGCAGGTAGACGGCATCCGTACCGGCAGCGAGGCTGCTGGCGGTACGTTCGTCACGGTCAGCGGCAACCAGGTGGTCAATGGCGTGTACGGCGTGCTGACCATCGACGCCAATGGCCGCTACAGCTACCGGGTGAACAACAACGACGCCCGGGTCCAGGCGCTCAAGGCCGGGCAGACGCTGGTCGAGACGTTCACCTACCGGATGCACGACACCGCCGGGGCCAGCGATATCGCCCAGCTCACCATCACCCTGCAGGGGGCCTACGACGCCCCCGTGGCCAACGACGACCTTGCCCTGGCCCTGGCGGCCAAGCCCAACATCAACAACGGTTTCGACCCCAGCGGCAACGTGCTGGGCAATGACACCGACGTGGATGCCGGCGACAGCAAGCGCGTCAGCGGTATCCGTACCGGCCAGGAGTCGGCCGGCGGCACGCTGACCGGAGTCAACGCCGGCACCGACAACAGCAACGGCACCCTCATCGATGGACGCTACGGGCAACTGATCATCGGTGCCGATGGCACCTTCACCTATCGCGTCGACAACAGCAACCCGGCGGTCCTGGCCCTGGGCCTGCTGGAAACCCTCAGCGACTACTTCACCTATGAAGTGCGCGACGCAGGCGGCCTGGTCGACCAGGCGCAGATCCACATCGTGGTCTTCGCCCGCAACTCGCCGCCGGACGCCAACCCGGACACTGCCGAGGCTGTCGAGGCCGGCGGCCTGAACAACACAACCCCGGGGGTGGACCCCAGCGGCAACGTGCTGGGCAACGACCGCGATGCCGAAGGCGATGCGATGACGGTGGTGGAAGTCCGTACCGGCACCGACCCGAGCGGCGCGCCCGACGGCGTGCCGGGGCAACCGCTCAAAGGCCAGTACGGCACGCTGGTGCTCGATGCCGATGGCACCTGGCACTACCAGCTGGACAACGACAACCCAGCCGTGCAGGCCCTGCGTACCGCCTCCCAGACCTTGACCGACGAGTTCACCTACGTGGTCCAGGACCGCTGGACCTCGACTGGCAGCACGCAACTGGTGATCGTCATCCGTGGCGCCAACGACACGCCCGTCGCCCAGGATGACACGGCCATCGCCGTCGAAGCGGGCGGTGTGAGCAACACCCGCCCCGGCGTCGACCCGACCGGCAACGTGCTGGCCAACGATACCGACGTGGACAGCCTGGCCAATGGCGAAACCCGCCAGGTGCTCACCGTCACCAGCGAAACCGGGCAATCGGCGGCCGCAGGCATTCTCCTGCAGGGGCGCTACGGCACCCTTCGGCTCAACGCCGACGGCAGCTACCGCTACGAAGTGAACAATGCCGACCCGCGCGTGCAGGCCTTGCGCAGCGCCGGCGAAACCCTGCGCGAGGTGTTCACCTACCAGATGCGCGATGCTGCCGGGGCGACCTCCACCGCTCAATTGAACGTGACCGTCCAGGGCGCGGACGACAACCCGGTGGCCCGCGACGACAGCAATGTCGCCAGCGACCAGGTCCAGGCACCGCAAAGCAGCGGCAATGTGCTGCCCAACGACAGCGATGTCGACGGCGGCGATCGCCTCACCGTGGTGGGCGTGCGCACCGGCGCCGAACAAGCGGGCGGCACCCAGGGCAGCGTCGGCCAGGTGCTGGCCGGCCGCTACGGTTTCCTGACCCTCAACGCCGATGGCAGCTACACCTACACCATCGACCAGAGCAACCCCGAGGTGCTCGCCGCGGCGGGGCTCGGCCAGGTGCTGCAGGATGTATTCACCTACACCATCGCCGACCTCGCCGGGGCCACCGACCAGGCGCAGTTGACCATCAACCTGGACATCGCCTCGCCCTATATCCCACCAGGGCCCTACCTGGATCGCGATGCCGGGCGCAACGCCTTCGCCGAACCACCTCTGGATTTTGAACCGGCGCTGTACGTGGAGCCGGAGATCCGCCGTATCGACATTGCCCGCCAGCAGATCATTCGGGGCGCCAACGGCGATGCCGCCAGCCTGTTCGCCGCGCCCGAGATCCGCGCCAGGATCGCCCCCGACCTGGACCTGGTACCCGGACAGTTCGTCGCCCAGGCGGTGGCCGAGAGCCGCCAGAGGAGCGAACTCGACACCCTGTGGGTGCAGGGCCGCAACGGCGTCACCGGCCTGAGCGCCGACGGCCTGCTCAGCGACCCGTCGCTGTGGGCGCCGCTGCCTGCGGACATGGTGCCTGCCGCCGACCGCCCACAGACCGCCCCCGGTCTGCGCGCCCAGTTGCAGGACGCCGCACAACGCCGAGGGCCGCGCCCATGAACAACCTGAAAAGACCACGCGTAAATCAAGGACCGTATATGCCTGGACACCGTGTCACAGCCTTGAGTGCAATCATCGCCGCCAGCCTCCTGATGGGCGCCTGCTCGGCCCTGAAGGAGGCCGAGCCCTACGACGAACAGGAGATGCGCCAGCGCGTCATCGACGACCAGGCGCGCATGTACCGTGAACAGGAGCCGGTCACCACGCCCATCACCTTCTACGAAGCTGCCGCCAGGGCGTTGAAGTACAACCTCGATTACCGCCTCAAGCTGCTGGAAAGCGCGCTGGCCTCCGACCTGCGGGATGTCACCGCCCACGAGATGCTCCCGCGCCTGGTGGCCTCGGCCGGCTACGCCGGGCGCAACAATGACTCCGGCGGCACCTCCATCGGCATCCAGGACCGCCAGGTCAGCTTGCGCCCCTCTACCTCCGAGGAGCGTTACCGCACCATCGACAGCCTGGGGCTGAGCTGGAGCCTGCTCGACTTCGGCGTAGCCTACTACCGCACCCAGCAGAAGGCCGACCAGATCCTCATGGCCGAAGAGCGCCGCGAGCGCGTGGCGCAGAACGTCCTGCAGGATGTGCGCAACGCCTATTGGCGTGCCCTTGGCGCCCAACGCCTGCTGCCAGAGGTCGATAGCCTGCTGATGCGCACCCACCGCGCCCTGACCGCCGCGCGTGAGGCCGAGACCAAGGGCTTGCTGCCGCGCCAGGACATCCTCGCCTACCAACGCGCCCTGCTCGACTCGGTGTACATGCTCACCGTGCGCCGCCAGGACCTGGAGTTCGCCCGCGCCGAGCTGGCGGCCTTGATGTCGTTGCCGCCCAACTCCCGCATGGAACTGGCTGACAACCTTGAAGCACCGCTGCCGCAGGTGACCCAGAACGTCGATGCGCTGGAACAGCTGTCCTTGCGCAACCGCCCGGAGATCATGGAGGAGTGGTACCGCAAGCGCGTCGACCAGAACGACCTGAAGATCGCCAAGGCCCAGCTCTGGCCCAACGTCAGCGTCAACTACAGCTACACCTACGACTCCAACAAGTACCTGTACAACAACCACTGGAACGACACCGGCCTGCAGGTGTCGGTGAACCTGCTGCGTCTGCTGCAGTACCCGGCTCTCAAGACCGCCGAGCAGAGCCAGGCCAAGACCGACGACATGCGCCGTACCGCCCTGTCCATGGCGATCCTCACCCAGGTACGGGTGGGCCTGTTGCGCTACCAGCTGGCCAGCCAGGAAGTACAGTTCGCCGACGACAGCCTGCGCGTGGACAAGAGCCTGCTCGACTACGCACAAAAAGCCCGTAGCGCGGCCTTGGGCACCGAGCTCGAGCTGATCCGCGCCGAAGGCCGCTACCTGCTCTCGCGCTACCAGCGCGAGGCCGCCTACTCCGACGCGCAGGCGGCCTGGGGCCGGCTGTACAACTCGGTAGGCTTCGCCGTGCTGCCC
This sequence comes from Pseudomonas sp. NY15356, assembly GCF_048068175.1. Taxonomy (NCBI): domain Bacteria; kingdom Pseudomonadati; phylum Pseudomonadota; class Gammaproteobacteria; order Pseudomonadales; family Pseudomonadaceae; genus Pseudomonas; species Pseudomonas sp. NY15356. The sequence continues at coordinate 132,257 of NZ_JBLUPW010000002.1, forward strand.
GACAAGGTCCAGGACCACGACGTCAAGACCCTGGCCCAGGAGATCCAGCGCACCCTGGAACAACAGACCAGCAGCCACCTGCTCACCGCCAGCAACCAAGGAAGCGCCAATGTCGCCAAGCCCTAAGTCCCTGTCATGGTCCCTGCTGTCGCTGTGCCTGGCCTGCGCGCCATTGGCCTTGGCCAGCGAAGCGGCCGAGGACGATGCCAACGCCATCCGCGTCCTGCTGGCGTCCGACCTGGAGACCACGTTGTCCAGCCAGATGAACGGCACCCTGGGCGCGCTCGATGCCAGCCTCGGCCAACAGGTCGCCAAGCACGCCACCCTGGCCAAGCTGCAATGCGTGGAGGTACAAGCCCGGGCCAAGGTGGCCGGTGCCGAGCTGAACATGGCGCGGCAGAACCTCGAGGCCAAGCGCAACCTGCGCAAGCTCGACGCCGCCGGCGACCTGGAGGTGGCCATGGCCAACACCGAAGTGAGCAAGGCCGAAGGCGCCCTCACGCTGGCCAAAGCCCAGGCCGGCTACTGCCAGGTGCAGGCACCGTTCGGCGGGCGGGTGGTCAAGGTCTACGTCAAGCCCTACCAGACCGTGCAGGCCGGCGCGCCGCTGTTCGACCTGGTCAGCGACAGTGCGCTCAAGGTTCGCCTGAACGTGCCCTCCACCCTGCTCCCCCGGCTCAAGCCGGACATGCCCCTGGTGGTGCAGATCCACGAAACCGGCAAACACTACCCGGCGAAAGTCAGCGCGATCAACGCCCGGGTCGATGCCGTGGCGCAAACCGTGGAGCTGGAGGCCCGCCTGGACGCCGCCTACCCGGAGCTGATCGCGGGCATGAGTGGCGTTGCACGCTTCCCCGATGCGCACGAGTAAGCGGCCATGAGCGAACTGTTGCCGCCGCCACAACTGCTGCTGAGCCTGGCCAACCTGCGTGATCGTGCCCTGGCGGCCGAGAGCCTCAACGCCCTGGCCTTCTCAATGGCCAACGACCTCTATGCCCTGCTGCGCTTTCGCCAGGCATTGGTGCTGGCCCGACACGGCGACCAGCTGGAGTTGCTGTGCCTCTCAGGCTTGGCGCGGCCCACCGAAGATTCACCCTATCTGGTGTGGTTGCGCCGCGCCTGCCGCTGGCTCAACGCCCAGCTCAGCGAGCCCTCGCCCACCTGGCTGGCGCGCGAGGGTCTGCAGCTGCCCGACGATATCGCCGATGGCTGGGCCGAATGGTGGCCCAGCGGCCTGTGGTGCGTCCCGCTGCACGACCGCCATGGCCAGCGCCTGGGGCTGTTGGTATTTTTGCTCGACGAGGCGCCGGCGCCCTCGATGGTGAGCCTCTTGCAGGGCGTGTTCCAGACCTGGGCGCACTGCTGGGCCGCGTTCGGCAAGCCCCGGTCGCTGCGTTTCTGGCGCCCGAGCCGGCGCCAGTTGCTGGTCGGCGCCGCCGTGCTGGCCGCCTTGCTGCTGTTACCGGTGCGCCAGACCGCCTTGGCACCGGCGGAAGTCGTGTCGCGCAACGCCCAGGTGATCAGCTCGCCGATCGATGGGGTGATCGCCCGCATGCTGGTCCGGCCCAACCAACCGGTGGACGTCGGCACGCCCCTGTTCGCGCTCGACGAAACCACCCTGCGCAGCCGTGCCCAAGTGCTGGCCAAGGAAGTCGCCGTGGCCGACGCCGAGCTGCTGGCGGCCAACCAGCGCGCCTTCGACAACCCCCAGAGCAAAGGCGAACTGGCCGTGCTCAACGGCACGCTACGCCAACGCCGCGCCGAACTTGCCGCGGTGCAGGCGCAGCTGGCACGTACCACCGTGCTCTCGCCACGCGCCGGGGTGGCCGTGTACAGCGACCCCAACGACTGGCTGGGCAAGCCGGTGGTCATCGGCGAGCGTATCCTGCAGGTCGCCGACCCAAGCCAGCCCGGCCTGCGTATCCATCTGCCGGTGGCTGATGCGATCGCCCTGGACAGCGGCGCGCCGGTCACCCTGTTCCTCACCGCCTACCCTCTCTCGCCGCTGCACGGAGCGATCCTGGAGACCAGCTACGAAGCCCGCCCCGGCGATGATGGCGTGGCCGCCTACCGCCTGCTGGCCAGCGTCGAAGGCTCGCCTGAACATGCCCGCCTGGGCTTGCACGGTACCGCCAAGCTGTATGGCGAACGCGTGCCCCTGGGCTATTACCTGCTGCGTCGCCCGCTGGCGGCTGCCCGAGCTTGGACGGGATGGTGATGAACACGAGCGCCGAAGACCTGCCGACGCCGCCATTGCGCGATGACCTCGACATCGCCGAAGCCCACAGCAACCGCGAAGGCGAACCTGCATGGGTGATCCACGACAGCGTCACCAACCGCTTTTTCCGCATCGGCTGGCTGGAGTTCGAATGCCTGCTGCGCTGGGAGCAGACACCGCGACGCATCGCCGAGCAGATCGCCGAACAGACCGCACTCAAGCCTGACCCGGAGCAAGTACTGGGTTTTCGCGCCTTTCTCGAGCGACATCAACTGGTACACCCCGGTGCCCAGGCACTGGAACGCCTTCGCCAGGCCAGCAAGGGCCGGCAATGGCTGACCTGGAAATGGTGGCTGCACCACTACCTGTTCTTCCGTGTGCCTCTGATGCATCCGCAACGCCATCTGCGGCGCCTCGCGCACCGGCTGGGCTGGCTGTTCCATCCCCTGACGGGTGCGTTGGTCGCCGGCCTTGGCTTGCTGGGCATCGTACTGGTGGCGCACCAGTGGGACACATTCCGCCACGACGTGGTGGAGTCGTTCTCCGCCGAAGGGCTGCTCAGCTTCGCCCTCGCCCTGGTGGTGGCCAAGACGCTCCATGAACTGGGCCACGCCCTGGTGGCCACCCGCCTGGGGCTGAAGGTAGCCCACATGGGTATCGCTTTCGTGGTGATGTGGCCGATGCTTTATACCGACACCGGCGAAAGCTGGAAACTGCGCAGCCCCCGCCAGCGCCTGGCGATCTCCAGCGCCGGCATCGTCACCGAGCTGGGGCTGGCGGGGCTGGCCACCCTGGGCTGGGCGCTGTGCGACCCGGGGGCGCTGCGCAATGCACTGCTCTACTTGGCCACCACCAGTTGGGCGCTGTCGCTGGCGCTCAATGCCAGCCCGTTCATGCGCTTCGACGGCTACTTCATTCTCTCTGACCTGTTGGATTTCCCCAACCTGCACGAACGCGCCACCGCCCTGGCCAAGGTGACCCTGCGGCGCACCCTGCTGGGCCTGGACGAACCTTGGCCGGAGCCGTTCCCACCCGCGCAGCGCAGGCTGCTGGTGGCGTTCGCCATATTGACCTGGGTATACCGCCTGGTGCTGTTCCTCGGCATCGCGGTCACGGTGTACCTGTTCTTCTTCAAACTGCTCGGGATCTTTCTCTTCGCCGTGGAAATCGCCTGGTTCATCCTGCAACCGATCGGACGCGAACTCAAACACTGGTGGCACCACCGAAGCGCCGTGCTGCCTGGCCGTCGCCGGGTGTTCTGGAGCCTGCTGGCGCTGGCCCTGCTGCTGGTGGCGGTGCCTTGGCGCAGCCAGATCCATGCGGTGGGCCTTGCCCGCGCAGAGCACCAGATACGCCTGTACGCCCCCTTCCCGGCCCTGCTGCAACGTGTGCACCAAGCCGGTCCGGTACAGGCCGGGCAAACCCTGGTGGAGCTCGCCCAACCCGATATCGCCACCCGCCTGGCGGGCAGCGAAGCCGGCATGCGCGGCTACAACGAGCGCCTGGCCGGTTTGCTGGCCGACCCTGCAGGCCTGGCCGAAGCGGCCGCGACCCGCCAGCGCTATGGCGTGCAGTACCAAGAAGTGCGCGCCGCCCGCTCGGAGATCGCCCGCCTGAACCTGCAGGCCCCCTTCACCGGGCAATGGCTGGACCTCAACCCGGACTGGCGCAGCGGCCAGTGGGTCGGCACCCGCGAACCGCTGGGCGTGCTCATCGACCCGCGCAGCTGGCAGGTGGATGCCTACGTAGGCCCGGACGAGGTTCAGCGGCTGCGCGAGGGCAGCCCAGTACGCTTCTACCCCGAAGGCGTGCCCCAGGCCATCGCCGGCAAGGTCGTGCAGATCGGCACCACCCGCATCAGCCAGTTGCCTCAACAAGCGCTGGCGTCCCGTCACGGCGGGCCGTTGGAGGTCGTTGGCGAAGGTGAGGCGCGGGTTCCCAGTTCGCCGCTGTTCCACTTGCTGGTTCAGCTCGACACGGCCCCGCCCTCCTTACGTGAAACCCGGGGCCACCTGCAGATCGAGGGCCAGCGTCGCAGCCTGCTGGCCGAGGGCCTGATGCACCTGGCGGCGGTGTTCATGCGTGAAAGCGGCTTCTGACCCGCCACCGACTGCGAACCCTGCCGCAATTCATCCGGTGGATACTGGAGATACGCGCTCGCCTGGCCTTTAATACGCCCACCACATGATCGAGTGAACGGTCATCGGTTCACCGTACGCGGCATCGGCGCAGCAGCCATACTCGAAAGCGTTGCGCTTGTACCGTGCCACCTGAACGCAAGGGAACGATATGGACAGCATCCGTGGTACCGCCTTCCTCCAATACGGCGAGCTGCTCGCCGCCCACGGCGCCAACCTGCGTGATTACCTGGCGCCCCACCGCATCGGCCTGGACGTGGTCGGCAACTACGAAAAACGCTTCGCCTACAAGAGCCTGGTGCAGATCTTCGAAGGCAGCGCCCGGGCCCTGCACCTACCGCATTTCGGCCTGGAGCTGGCGACGCGCCAGGGGCTCACCCTGCTCGGCCCGCTCCAGCACTTGGCGCGCTCGGCGCCCACGGTCGGCGATGCCCTGATCGCGGTGATCCGCTACATGCGCGTGTACAGCCCGTCGATCCACTACAGCCTGGAACGTCGACCCGGCCGTGCGCTGCTGTACTTCCAGAACTCGCTGCCCGACAGCCGGGAGACACCACAGATCATCGAAAAATCGGTACTGCAAGGCGGCTTGTTGATCAATGAGCTCCAAGGTGGCTCGTTCGTACCCAAGACCGTGCTGTTCAGGCACCTGCCCCTGGCGCACATGGCCGTGTATCAACGCTATTTCGGTTGCCCGGTACTGTTCGGGCAAGAACACGATGCACTCGTCATGGATGCCGAAGACCTGCAATACCGCTGCGTCCAGTACGACCCCGCCTTGCACGATATCGTGCGGTTCTATCTGGAGAACCAATACGGGGCCGAGACCGAACTGCTCGAGAAGGTGAAACAGCAAATACAGATACTGCTGCCCAAGCAGCGTTGCAGCCTGGAGCAGGTGGCACTGTTACTGGGAGTCCACGTCAGGACACTGCAGCGGCGCCTGGCCAGCAACGGCGTGGAGTTCGAACAGTTGGTCGAGCAGGTGCGCTGCCAACAGGCCAGGCAGCTGCTGCACCACACCTCCCTGGGGGTTGCCCAGATCGCCCAGGAGCTGGGTTACCGGCGACCGGCTTCATTCTGCCGTGCGCATTATCGCTGGTATGAGTGCACGCCGTTGGAGCATCGCCAGAAATTCGATAAGCGCGAAAGCAGTTGATGTAGCCACACACGAAGATATACCCATTTGATGACAGCTTACTCGGGCACCTGGCAGGCCTTCCCTGGAAAAGGCTCGGCAAACATACCAGTACGCGCGTTGGCTCCTTGTCGCCAAAAGAGTACAGCCACACCGCCGAGAAAGCGTTCAAAGCTCGCTATGCTCAATTGATCTGGCCTCTCTAGTTGGGGCAATGCAGCCATTCAAAAGGAGCTTGTAATGAAGGTCGTTGCCAATTCGTTCTCATGCCTCCCCTTGTCGCGCTTCCCTTTTCGATCACGTGTTAAGAGCACACGATCACGACGCGTCGATGATGCCTGAATGCGCCTTGATGCTATGCGCCCCTTGTGCGGGGCAGCGGCCGTGCAAGTCCCCTACCACGTGCTCGTTATCACCAATGATCGAAGCGCACACACACGTTGCACCGATAACCTGGCCCGGAACAAGACCACCGCTTCGACGTGGTTAATGACGGCCTGTGTTTGCGAGTAACACACCATTAAGAGCGCGACCTCTTCAAAATTTTTCTGTACGGACTGACGCACATGACGAGTGATCGAGTTGAAGCAGTGCATCAACAAAAGAGTCACCGGCGGGCCAAGGCCGCCGCGTGCGCCTTGCTGCTGGGCTGCAGCGCCGCAAATGCCGGCGGGATCCTGATCTACGAGGCCGGCCAGGAAGGCAACGGCCTGGCCAACGCCGGCTCGGCAGCGCTGGCCAGAGACCCCAGTGTGCTGATGAGTAACCCGGCGGGCCTTACCCAATTGCACGGCACCCAGGTCAGCGCCAATGCCCAAGTGATCCTGGGCGACCTGCGTTTTTCGCGAGACCGCAACAACCAGTTCGACGGCAACGAAGGGGGCAACGCCCTCCAGTACCTGCCCGGCGCCAGCCTGTTCATCAGCCACCAGATCGACGATCGCGCGGCCATCGGCTTCGGCATGTACGGCAACTTCGGCCTGGCACTGGACTACGATGACGACTGGGCCGGGCGCTACTTCACCCAGGAGGCCGCGATCATCGGCGTCTCCTTCCAGCCCACGTTGGCGTACAAGTTCACCGATGACCTCTCCGTGGGCATCGGCCCGCGCATCATGTACGGCTACTACCGCACCGAAATGGCCATCGACAACAACCTGCTGGGCCTGCGCGATCGGCCCGACGGCCAGCTGGAATACAAAGACACCGACGTCGGCACCGGCGTCAACCTGGGTGTGCTCTACCAACTCTCCCCTCGCACCAAGCTGGGCCTGGCCTACACCAGCAAGATCAAGCTGGAGTTCGAGGACAGCCCCCACCTGAGCGATATCAGCAACCCAATCATCAACGCAGGCTTGCGCCGCCTGGACGTCGACTCACTGGAGCTGGACCTGAACGTGCCGCAGACGGTGACGCTCAGCGTGGCCCATGAGCTGGACGAGCAATGGACGCTGCTGGGCAGCCTCGGCTGGCAAGACTGGAGCGACTTCGGCGATGTCGGCGTGGATGTCGACGCCAACAACGGCGGTGTCAGCCGCTCCGTCGACCGCAAGTACAAGGATACCTGGCACGCCTCCATCGGCGCCCAATACCAGGCCACGCCCCGTGTGCGCTGGAGCATGGGGCTGGGCTACGACAGCTCGGCGGTGGACGACGAGGACCGCACCGTCGACAACCCCATGGGCGAGAGCTGGCGCCTGGCCACCGGTGTGAACTACGCGGTCGACGACGGCCTCGACCTGCACCTGGCCTACACCCTCGTGTGGCTGGGTGACATGGACGTGGACCAGACCAAGGCGCGCTCGGGCAATACCTTGTCCGGCAGCTTCGATAACAGTGCCCTGCACATCATTGGAGGAGGCGCGACCTGGCGCTTCTGACCCGACTCTCGCGTACCGAACTGCAAGGTCGCAACGCATCGCCGAATGTCCCAAGGAGAAACTGCATGAAACTCAAGTCGTTCGCTACTACCGTGTGCCTTTCCTCGTTATTGCTCAGCGGTTGTGCGAGCAAGTACGTGGAATCCGATCAGTATTCAGGCTTTCTGAAGGACTACAGCATCCTCAAGGAAGAAAAGTCCCCCACCGGCGCCCCAGTGATGCGCTGGATCAAGCCTGGCGTGAACGCCAACGACTACACCAGCGTCTATATCGAGCCCAGCCAGCTCTACCCACGCCCGCAGCCGACCGAGAAGATCCCACAGACCACCCTGCAGGGCATCACCCAGTACTACGACCAGGCCCTGAAGACGCAATTCTCCAAAGTGCTGCCGCTGGCCACCAGCCCTGGCCCTGGCGTGCTGGTGGTACGCCCGGCGATTACCGCCGTAAGCGCCTCCACCAAGGGTCTGCGCCCCTACGAGGTGATCCCGATCGCCCTGGTGGCGGCCGGCATCAGCACTGCCACCGGTATTCGCGACCAGGACACCAGCGTCGCTACCGAGGCGGCGTTCATCGATGGGACCAGTAACGAGTTGGTGGCTGAAGTGGTGCGCAAGGGCGCCGGAGCGGAGCTGGAGAATTCTTCGCAGGTGATGCAAGCCAAGGATGCCCGAGCGGTGCTCGATGCTTGGGCAAAGGACATGGTTAGGTCCTTCCAGGCTTTAAAAAAATAGGCTGCGCAGGCTATTGGTGCTACCCCACACGGGGGACAGCTTGAACGAAACATCAGTGTTGGATCGATAGCGGCCATGCAGGACCGGCCGCTATCGGCCCAAAGGAGCTTTTGGCAGCGGGCAACGCCTGTGCCTTTTGATTGAGACCTCGCACCAAGGACTTGCTGCAGATGACAAGCTTCTTGTTCAACGCCCTACGCACCAATCCAGAAATCGCGGTGTTCTTGACCATCGCATTGGGCATCCTGATCGGACGTATTCGTCTGGGTAGTTTTCACTTGGGCTCGGTCGCCGGCGCCTTGTTGGTTGGCCTTCTGATCGGACAGATCGGGCTGACGGTACCCCATGAGCTGAAGTCGGTATTTTTCGCTTTGTTCATCTATGCCGTCGGCTTCAAAAGCGGGCCGGAGTTTTTCGGCAGCCTGAACCGTGGGACGTTCAAACTGGTATTGCTATCGATCGTGCTTTGCGCCACGGCCTTGGCCACTATCCTTGTTTTGTGCCGATTCTATGGTTTTGATGCAGGCCTCACCGCAGGGCTTGGGGCCGGTGCCTTGACCGACACTGCCATCATGGGGACCGCCAGCAGTGCCATCGCCCAGCTCCCGTTGGGCGAGGCCGCCAAGGCTCAGCTGAACAGCCATATGGCCGTGGCCTACGCGATCACCTATTTGTTTGGCACCATTGGCCTGGTCGTTTTCGTAGGAAGCGTTGCACCCCGCCTCTTGCGTATCGATCTCGTCGAATCGGCGCGAGCGTTGGAACAAGAACTCGGCGTCGAGCGCGAAGAAGATGCTCTGAGCATCCCGTACACTCGCATCGTGGTGCGCGCCTATCGGCTTGCGTCCCCGTCGATGCACGGTTTGACTGTCAGTGATGTCGAGGCATTGCACCCATCCATGAGCGTGGAGCGGGTCGTGCGTGGCAGCCAAGTCCTCGACCGAGATCCCAGCCTGCGCCTGGAAAAAGAGGATGTTCTTGGCGTGTTCGCGTTGCGCGAGGCCGTACCCCACCTGAGCGAATGGATCGGGCCAGAGCTGGATCACCCCGATTCGATGTCCTTCCCGACCTTGACCGCCGAGATCGCCCTGACTTCACGCACTCTGACGAATAAAACGATTCAACAGATAAAGCATGACCTGGTGGGCGCTGAGCGCATGGGCTGCTATATCAAGACAATCACCCGCCAGGGTCTGGAACTCCCGTTGTTGCCACAGACGGTGTTGCGCAAAGGGGATGTCATTACCTTGGTGGGCCGTACAACCAGCGTAGAAGCACTGGCCCAGCAAATCGGCCGGGTTCGCCAGGGAAACTACAAAAGTGACATCGCCATCCATGCGCTCGGCATGGTGCTGGGCTCGCTGGCTGGCATGATGTCCACCCATGTTGGGTTGATCCCCGTCGAGCTGGGGATCGGCGGCGGGGTGCTGGTAGCCGGCCTTGTCATTGGCTGGTACAACTCTCGACATCCGGATGTCGGTACGCTGCCACCGGCAGCGCAATGGGCTTTCTCCGAATTCGGACTGACTGCGTTTGGTGCGGTGGTGGGCCTGCTGGCCGGTCCCGCTGCCCTCGCCGCGTTGCAGGAGCAAGGTTTGGCGATACTGATCTCTGGGGTGGCAGTGACCCTGCTTCCTCCCCTTGTAGCCTTGTATTTTGGCCATTACCTGCTGCGCTTGCATCCGATGATCCTGCTTGGCGCCCTGGCAGGTGCGCAGACCGAAGCCGCCTCGATGAACAAAATCATTGAACAATCGGGTAGCAACACACCCGTGATCGGTTTTACCGTGTGTTATGCCATTTCCAACGTCCTGCTGGCTGTCTGCGGACCGATCATCATCGCCTTTACTGCGCAATGATCCGTTGCGCTCCTAAAGCGGCCCCTCATACAACCCCAGGGCTCCCGCCCAAGTGGGCAAGCAAGCTTTGCATGGGCCCGCTCAGTTCGCCCCACGCCTTGAAGCACAAGCACAGCTGACGCTGCGCCCAACCGTCTTGCAATGCAACCACGTGAAGGGAATAGCGCCGCCGATAGCGCTTGGCAATGCTCTGCGGCACGATCCCGATGCCAACGCCATGCGCGACCATTTCGCATAACCCTTCGAATGTCTTCATGCGGATTCGAAGGTCGAACGGCCTACCCGCTGCACGGGCATGCTCGTCGATGTGGTCTTGCAATGCACTTCCTTGGGACAGGCCCACGAAGGGCAGCCCCAGCACGTCCGCGAACGTCACCTGCTTGCCGAGGGCGTAGGTATTCTGTGCAGCCGTGATCACGACCAAGTGGTCCCGTGCCACGGCCTGCACTTGCAGCCCATCGGCCGCAATGGCATCCGAAATCACACCCGCCTCGATCAACCCCGCGGCAACGGCGCGAACGATCTCGGTGCTGGTGCGCTCCTTGAGTTCGATACGCAAACGAGGCCGGGCGGCCAGCCATGGCGCAAGACGGCTGGGCAGGAACTCGATGAGCGCGGCGGTATTGGCATAGAGGTGCAGCGTTCCCCGGGCGCCTGCGGCGAAGTCTTGAAGCTCGCCCTTGAGCATCTCTTGCTGCCTGAGTATCAGGCGGGCGTGATGGGCCAGCGCCTCGCCGGCTTCCGTGGTGACGACGCCTCTGGGGCGTCGCTCGAGCAACGCCACCCCGGCTGCGCTTTCGATGTTGCGCAGACGCTCGCTTGCCGAGGCCAGGGCGAGATTCGCGCTCGCGGCCCCGGCGGTGATGCTGCCGGCATCCACGATGCACAGGAACAGCTGCAGATCTGCCAAGTCGAGGCGCATGTGAACTCTACTCCTGCCTTCGGAATGTCCGAAGCATCAGCTGATGTTTCCGCATTGTGCCCAGACGCGCACGTGGCTTCAATTGGCTCAAACACATTGCTATAGAGGCCTGCGATGCACGACGCTGCTTTGAACATCTTGCTGCTGATCGGCACCTTCCTGCTCGCAGGGATGGTGAAAGGCGTGACAGGCATGGGCCTTCCTACCGTAGCCATGGGGCTACTGGGAACGATGATGCCCCCAGCCAGTGCCGCCGCGATTCTGGTCATTCCGTCCTTGGTGACCAATGTGTGGCAGCTGTTTTGCGGCCCATCAGTGGCGCGGCTGATGCGCCGCCTATGGCCCATGATGCTGTGCATCACGCTCGCAACGGTTGCCGGTTCAGCATGGCTGGTCAAGGTGAATCCTGCCTGGTCTGGGTTCGCCCTTGGCGTAGCGCTCATCGTGTACGCCATGTATGCGCTCATCACGCCTGCCTTTTCCGTTCCCGCGCAGCTCGAGCGATGGCTGTCGCCGATGATCGGTTTGACCACGGGTATGGTCACCGGCGCTACGGGCGTGTTCGTGATGCCGGCGGTTCCCTATCTTGGGTCGTTGCACATGAGCCGCGAGGAGTTGGTGCAGGCGCTTGGCTTGTCGTTCACCGTTTCCACCCTCGCGCTCGCGACAGGGCTGCTCGCCCACGGCGCGTTTCAGGTCGCGCAATTGGGCACGTCCACGCTGGCCATCGTTCCGGCATTGGCCGGGATGTGGGCCGGTCAGGTTGTACGCAGGCGGATCAGCCCCAAGCGCTTTCGGCAGTGCTTCATGCTGTTCCTGATCGTGCTGGGGGTTGAGCTTTTTTGTCGTCCATTCTGTTGATACACGCTGCCGACTATCGAACAGGGTGCGCATCAGCTGCATCGATCGATTTCACCCAATCACGAGGGTTGAGCCCCGTCTTGCGCCGGAAGGCCCGAGCCAGCGCAGAGGGGCTTTCATACCCGACCTGGTCGGAAACCAGCGCCATGGCGGTTCCTTCCCGCAACAGTTTCTGGGCCAAGCTGATTCGCCAGCTCAGCAGATAATCGGCAGGTGTCTGCCCGATTACAGCCTTGAAGCGCGCCGCATAGCTCGCGCGCGACATGTTCGATTCGCTGGCCAATTCCGATATCGACCAGGGATGTTGAGGCGTCTCGTGAATCTTGACCAATGAGCGAGACAGGCGAGCATCGGCAAGGCCGGCCATCATTCCGGACTCAAGCTGATGATGGTCGAGCAGATGCCGCAACAGCTGGATGACGGTCAGCTCGAAGAGCCGATCCAGCGTAGCGCGACGACCGCAATGGTCGCCGTCGGCCTCGGCGAATAACCATTTGACCGTGTCCGAGAGCATTGGAAGCTCGGCCAACGGCAACACCATCACATCAGGCAATGCTGCCGCCAGCGGGTTGTCCACACCGCCTGCAAACTCCAGGGACGCGCATTGCAAACGGGCTTCACCCGCCGGCGTGCTGGATAACTGGTGCCAGTTGGGGCGAGGAATGAAAATCAGGCTCGGCTCGGTCAGCCGTACATTCGAGCGCCCCGCGACCGACAATTCCAATACCCCGCCCTGCAGTAGATGCATATGCCCCTTGCGATCTGCGCCGGTGTACTGCCTGGCGCCACAAAACCCACCGCTGTAGTACAGCTCGGCACGCACGCCGTATAGCGCCAGTAGCTTGGATAAACGATCCATGGATTTGTGCACCCCTAGTCTGGACGATCTGCAGCAAATTCTAGACTATTTAAGCCCAAAAGAACGACGCTCCGTTGCATCATGACCCCGTACTCAAACGGCGTTGCTTGCTTCGAAAGGAAGTGCGCCGTACGCCCCCTGATAAGCAGGCCCGTGCAACACACTTTCTTGGAGATCGCTCATGAACACCTCTCTCGCTGACCGTTCCATCGCCACCCGCCTTCTGAACAGAGGGCTGGGCCAGCACGTCACCCGCACCGGCGTTGCAGGCATCTACGTGGCCATGGCCATCATCTACTTCTGGTTTGGAGGCATGAAGTTCACAGGCTACGAGGCAAACGGCATTCATGGCTTCGTCAGCAACAGCCCGTTGCTTTACTGGGTATACAACCTCATGAGCGTCCAAGGTTTCTCCAACTTTCTGGGGGTTCTGGAGGTATCCATTGGCCTACTCATTGCCGGCCGGGTGTTTTCTGCCAAGTTTTCGGCTTTGGGCGGGTTGCTCTCCGCAGGCCTGTTCATCACGACGCTTTCATTCATGCTGACCACCCCAGGCGTGTTCGAACCGAGCCTCGGTTTCCCTGCGATTTCCGTGGTGCCAGGCCAGTTCTTGCTGAAGGACTTGGGTTTGCTCGCCGCTTCGATTTTCATTGCCGGCACATCGATGACTGCACTTGAGCAGAAATAAAAAATCGCGTGTTTTGACAAGGGTCTTCTGCACCAGCAGAAGGCCCTCTTTCGCTCATCCCCTACCCCTAGGCCGCGAATCGTCGTTGATCAGGCGATTCTGGCTGTTGGTCAAATGCAGACGAATTGCCGCTCTGGCTGCATCCGGGTCCTGGGTGCGTATCGCGTTGAAGATGGCCTCGTGTTCAAGATTGGCGAGGTAGGCCTGGCGCGCCAGATTGGCCTCGGGGCGCTCGTTCGATTCGATCCGGTTCCGAGGAATCAGGGCGCTCCCCAGATGAACCATCAGTTCGGTGAAATAGACGTTGCCGGTCGCTTCGGCGATCAGCAGATGGAACCGGCGATCAGGTTCGACGCAACTGTCCCCTATTGCAGCCAAGTCCTGATAGTCATCCAACGCTTCACGCATTCTGCGCAGGTGCTCATCAGTGCGCCTGAGCGCAGCCAGGGCGGCAGCCTGCCCTTCCAGGCCAATGCGCACCTCCAGGACCTGACGAACGCTCGCGGCGGTTTCCATACCGAGGTGAAAGCCGGTTTGGGGCTGACGCATGATGACAAACGTGCCAATCCCATGCCGGGTCTCGACCAAACCCGAAGCCTGCAGCTTCGAAAGCGCTTCGCGCACCACCGTTCGGCTCACGCCATGCTCACGCACGATAGCCGCTTCCGAAGGTAGCTTGTCCCCTGGTTTGAAGGCTCCCATCAAAATGCGACGCGTCAGGTCCGATACGAGGTCATGAGCGCGCGTATGGCCCTTCTTCCGGGTAGCGGGGGCCGGAGAATCGTGGAGCTCCATGCATTCCTCTTTATAGATGTATGACAACCGAAGCGGTTTTAGGCGAGTCTAACATCGTCAACTTGTATGACAACATAGTGTTTTCGATAAAATTTATCTGCTCGATCACCCACCATCCCTAACACAAAAACCTGAAATATAGACCTAAATTGCGATTAATTTACGCATAAAATTGGTTGTATGCTGATTTTCCCACACAAAAAATCGCTTGTAGGACAACTTTTTCGCTCCTATGATCGACTCCGACATGTCAGACAAGCCAGACCGAACTCACCACAACAACGCTAACCAGGCTGTGACCCGCCATGAATCCTCAAGAGCTGAAATCGATCCTGTCTTCCGGGCTTTTGTCCTTCCCCGTCACCGACTTTACCGCCAGCGGCGATTTCAACGCTGCAAGCTACGCAAAGCGGCTAGAGTGGCTGGCCCCCTATGGCGCAAGTGCGCTTTTCGCCGCTGGCGGCACCGGCGAGTTCTTCTCGCTCGAGCCCAACGAATATTCCTCGATCATCAAGACTGCGGTAGAGACCTGCCATGGCCAGGTACCGATCCTCGCCGGCGCTGGCGGCCCGACTCGCCAGGCAATCGCGTATGCCCAGGAAGCACAGCGTCAAGGTGCCGCTGGCATCCTGTTGCTGCCGCATTACTTGACCGAAGCCAGCCAACAAGGCCTGGTAGCCCACGTCGAGCAGGTCTGCCGCTCCGTGGACTTCGGCGTAGTGGTCTACAACCGCAACGTTTGCCGGCTGACCGCTGACAGCTTGGAAAAGCTCGCCGATCGCTGTCCGAACCTGATCGGTTTCAAAGACGGCATCGGTGAAATCGAGCCGATGGTCGCCATCCGCCGCCGTCTCGGCGAGCGCCTTACCTATCTCGGCGGCCTGCCGACCGCCGAAGTCTATGCCGCTGCCTACAAGGCCCTGGGTGTGCCGGTGTATTCCTCCGCTGTCTTCAATTTCATCCCCAAGACCGCCATCGAGTTCTACAACGCCGTCGCCAGCGACGACCACACTACGGTCAACCGCCTGATCGACGAGTTCTTCCTACCCTATCTGGACATCCGCAATCGTTGCGAAGGCTACGGCGTGAGCATCATCAAGGCCGGCGCGAAACTGGCGGGCCATGACGCAGGTCCGGTGCGTGCGCCCTTGACCGATCTGAACGGTGAAGAAATGGAAATGCTCGACGCCCTGATCAAAAAGCTCGGCCCGCAATAAGACAGAGCGCCAGGCGCCTAACGCTGATCGCCTGTCGCTTCAAAGAACCACCGGCCCGGTGTAAGCCTGGTCGGTGAAGCCCACACAAAAACAATTAATGGGAGATCCGGTCATGAACCAGATCGCAGATTCAGCCACCGATGGCGACGCGCTCAGCCGGGCGGTACGCAAGGTAAAGCGTCATGTGCTGCCGCTGTTCGTCGTCATGTTCATCGTCAACTACATCGACCGGGTGAATATCGGCTTTGTGCGCCCTCACATCGAGAGCGATCTCGGTATCGGAGCGGCCGCCTATGGATTGGGTGCAGGCCTTTTCTTCATCGGCTACGCACTTTTCGAAGTCCCCTCCAACATTCTTCTGCAGCGAGTCGGCGCCCGTCTCTGGCTTACTCGCATCATGTTGACTTGGGGGCTGGTTGCCAGTGCCACGGCCTTCATGCAGAACGAAACCCACTTCTATATCCTGCGCTTCCTCCTGGGCGTAGCGGAGGCCGGGTTCTTCCCTGGCGTCATCTATTACTTCACGCGCTGGCTGCCGAAAGAAGAGCGCGGCAAAGCGATCGCCATCTTCCTGAGTGGGTCTGCGGCAGCATCGCTCATCTCCGGCCCGCTTGCAGGTGCACTGATGCAAATCCAGGGGCTCGGAATGCATGGATGGCAATGGATGCTGTTCATTGAAGGCATGGTCTCCGTCGCCCTGTGCTTCGCCGTTTGGTTCTGGCTTGATTCCACGCCCAACGATGCAAAATGGCTGTCTGCAGACGAGAAGGATGCACTTAACGGTGCGATCGAGCGCGAGCAACGTGAGCGCGAGTCGATGACGGGCCCCAAGCCAACCCTTTGGACGCTGCTGCGTGATCCCCAGATCGTGTTGTTCTGCGTGCTGTATTTCTGCATCCAGTTGACCATCTATGCCGCAACGTTCTGGCTGCCGAGCATCATCAAAAGCATGGGTGGCCTCAGCGACCTCCAGGTTGGTTTCTTCAACTCGATCCCCTGGCTGATTTCCATTCTCGCGATGTACGCATTCGCCGCCTGTGCGGGCCGTTGGAAGTATCAGCAGGCATGGGTCGCCACCGCGCTGCTCATCGCCGGCTTGGGTATGTTCCTCTCGACCACGGGGGGCCCTGTCTTCGCCTTCATAGCCGTGTGCTTCGCTGCGATCGGTTTCAAGTCGGCCTCCTCGCTCTTCTGGCCGATTCCCCAGGGGTATCTCGATGCACGTATCGCAGCCGCGGTGATCGCGCTGATCAACTCCCTGGGCAACCTCGGCGGCTTCGTAGCCCCAACGACCTTCGGCATTCTCGAGCAGCAAACCGGTTCTATCCAGGGCGGCCTTTACGGTCTCGCCTGCACCTCGCTCCTTGCCGCCGTTCTCGTCTTCTTCGTTCGTACGACGCCAAAGAGTGCGAACGACAAAAGCGCCAAACACCCCACGGCACTGAGCCAGCCCCACTGATACTGCAGGAAAGCCTTCATGAACCTTCACACTGCTACCCAGCCTATCTCCAACCAGCCCGTGCAGCCCCCCAGTGGGACGCCTGTCGTCACGCACCTGCAGGTGGTTCCTGTCGCGGGCCACGATGGAATGCTGTTGAACCTGAGCGGCGCCCATGGCCCCTACTTCACCCGCAACGTGATTGTTCTGCGCGATAGCGCTGGCAACACAGGCGTCGGTGAAGTCCCTGGTGGCGAGCGCATCCGCCAGACGCTGGAAGATGCGCGCAGCCTGGTCGTTGGACAACCGATCGGCCATTACCAGCGCGTACTGAATGCCATGCGCCAGAGCTTCGCCAGCCGCGATGCAGCGGGGCGCGGTCTGCAGACCTTCGATCTGCGTATCACTGTCCATGCCGTGACCGCCATGGAGTCGGCACTGCTGGACCTGCTCGGCCAACACCTGGGCGTCCCGATGGCAGCCCTGCTGGGCGAAGGCCAGCAACGCGACAAGGTAAAGATGCTGGGCTACCTCTTCTACGTTGGCGACCGCAACGATACCAACCTGGAGTACCGCAGCGAGCCGGATGCCGACAACGACTGGTTCCGTATACGCCACGAAAAAGCGATGACACCCGAAGCCGTCGTTCGCCTCGCTGAAGCCGCCAAGGCCCGATATGGCTTCACCGATTTCAAGCTCAAGGGCGGCGTTCTACGCGGCGAACAAGAGATCGAGGCCGTGACCGCGCTCGCCGAGCGCTTCCCTGAAGCCCGAATCACCCTTGACCCCAACGGCGCCTGGTCACTGAAGGACGCCATCAGGCTCTGCCGCGACCAGCATCATGTCCTGACCTATGCCGAGGACCCCTGTGGCGCTGAGCATGGCTATTCTGGCCGAGAGGTGATGGCCGAGTTCCGGCGCGCTACCGGGCTGCCCACTGCAACCAACATGATCGCCACCGACTGGCGCGAAATGGGCCATGCCATTCAACTGCAGTCCGTCGACATTCCACTCGCCGACCCTCACTTCTGGACGCTGCAAGGGTCGGTACGCGTTGCCCAGATGTGCCATGACTGGGGATTGACCTGGGGCTCGCACTCCAACAACCACTTCGATATTTCGTTGGCGATGTTCACCCAGGTGGCAGCTGCTGCGCCGGGCCAGATCACGGCCATCGATACCCATTGGATCTGGCAGGATGGGCAGCGCCTGACTCGTGACCCGTTGCAGATCGTCGATGGTTTCGTGACGGTACCTCAACGCCCTGGCCTTGGCGTCGAGGTCGATGAGGATCAACTGGCAAAAGCCAACGAACTCTACCTACGTAAAGGCCTGGGCGCGCGTGATGACGCCGTCGCCATGCAGTTCCTGATCCCTGGCTGGACATTCGACAACAAGCGCCCTTGCCTGGTGCGTTGACACCCTTTTGTGCCTTTCGCAGCGGTGAGCCACAAGCAAGCCGCCCCTTCGACATCTACGATCACAGGACCTCGCCATGCCTCTTATCGGACACAACTTCATCGCGGGCGCTCGAAGCGCAGCCGGCCCCATCACGCTCCAGAGCCTGGATGCAACCACTGGCCAAGCACTCCCGACGACCTTTTTCCAGGCCACTGCAGAAGAAGTCGATGCCGCAGCACTGGCTGCCGAGGCTGCCTACCCGACCTATCGCAGCATGTCGCCGAGCCGCCGAGCTGACTTCCTGGAAGCGATCGCAACCGAGTTGGACGCATTGGACGAGGCATTCATCGCCACTGTGAGCAGGGAAACCGCCCTGCCCGCTGGGCGGATCCAAGGGGAGCGTGCGCGCACCAGCAACCAAATGCGCCTTTTCGCCCAAGTGCTGCGTCGCGGAGACTTTCTGGGCGCACGCATCGATCGGGCCCAGCCTGATCGTCAACCACTGCCCAGGCCCGATCTTCGGCAATGCAAACTGGGCGTCGGCCCGGTCGCTGTCTTTGGCGCCAGCAATTTCCCGCTCGCCTTCTCCACCGCCGGCGGAGATACAGCGGCAGCTTTGGCTGCCGGCTGCCCCGTTGTGGTCAAGGCGCATAGCGGCCATATGGCCACCGCAGAGTTCGTTGCCTGCGCGATCACCCGTGCGGCTGCCGATACCGGCATGCCTGCAGGCGTCTTCAACATGATCTACGGGGCGGGTGTCGGCGAGCGGTTGGTAAAGCACCCGGCCATTCAGGCTGTCGGCTTCACGGGCTCTTTGAAAGGTGGACGCGCGCTGTGCGACCTGGCCGCTTCGCGACCTCGGCCGATCCCGGTCTTTGCCGAGATGAGCAGCATCAATCCGGTCGTGGTGCTGACCACTGCACTGGAAAAACGCGGTGAGCAAATAGCTACCGAGCTGGCGGCCTCGGTGGTGCTGGGCTGCGGCCAGTTCTGTACCAACCCAGGCCTGGTACTTGGCGTCCGCTCGGCCGCGTTCGATAACTTCCTGGAGCAACTGTCCGCTCGCATGGCGGATCAGGCCGCTCAGACCATGCTCAACGCGGGGACTCTGAGCAGCTACGAGCGCGGTATCGCAGCGCTGCATGCTCACCCCGGGATCCATCATCTGGCAGGGGCTCGCCAGGAAGGTCGACACGCTCATCCGCAACTGTTCCAGGCAGACCCTGAGTTGTTGATCGGGGGAGACACACTGCTGCAAGAAGAGGTCTTCGGGCCCGTGTCCATTGTTGTCGAAGTCGCCGACGCAAGCGAGCTCGAGCGAGCATTGCAAGGGCTCCACGGCCAACTGACCGCAACGCTCATCGCCGAGCCGCAGGACCTGGATTCGTTCGCGAACCTAGTTCCGCTGTTGGAACAAAAGGCCGGACGCCTCCTGCTCAACGGGTATCCTACGGGCGTGGAGGTCTGCGACGCGATGGTACATGGTGGGCCATATCCGGCGACTTCCGACGCTCGAGGAACATCGGTCGGCACGCTCGCGATCGATCGTTTCCTACGCCCAATCTGCTACCAGAACTATCCGGACGCGCTGCTGCCGGACGCGCTGAAAAATGCGAACCCCCTGGGCCTGCTGCGCCTGATCGATGGCGTGCCCAGCTGCGACGCGGTGTAACGATAAAGCCCCGGGCAGCGCAAGGTGGCCGGGGCTTTATCACAGAAAGATCGGGCATTCTTGATGCCCGGGCAATCGATTGGATCGAGGATCAAGCGAAGCTCAGTACATCGATGACAGGCATACGCGGCTTCTGCGGCCAATTGCCGGCGCGTTCCGGTCCAACGCTCAGCAGCATCACCGGAATCTCCTCGTCCGCCAGGCCGAACTGGTGGTGAACAGCCTCGGCATCGAAACCGATCATCGGCGTCGTACCCCAGCCCAGTGAGCGGGCGGCATAGATCATTGCTGCAGTGCCGAACGTCGCGGTACGCACCGCCTCGTCGCGCTGGCGTTGGGGTTGATCGTCATACAGGCTACGAGCGGGCGTTTCCCATTCGGGCACAAGATGCGCCGGCATGATGCCCGCCTCTACCACCGGCGCCAGACGGTCAGGAATGGTGCTGGCATCTGCCAACTGACCGATGACAACGAAGGTCACCGCAGCTTCGGTGACCGCGGGCTGGTCCCATGCGATCGCGCGCAACCGGGCCTTGGCCTCGGGTGTGCGTACGGCAATGAAGCGCCAGTTCTGCAGATGGAAGGAGGTTGGCGCACACGTACCGATACGCACCAGGTCACGGATCTGATCGTCGCTCAGCGTAGCGGCAGGGTCGTAGTATTTGGCGGCACTGCGGCTCAGGATGTTTTCGATGACAGTGTTGGTCATGGTGGTCCTCGTCGATGAAGATTCAAGCGAGCAAGCAAAAACGGGGCTCCAACGCCAGGCGTCCAGGACGATCGCAAAAAGCGAACAGCCCCCCCTGTCTATGGAGAACGGCCGCGTCAGCGGCGCGGCCGTTGCGTTCAGATCGAGCCTGCCGGCGTGACGGCTGGGAAATCCTTTTCCGGATCGAATACGTTGTTGAAGAAGTTCGTCAGCGAGTACATCGCCACCAGCGCTACGATTTCCATGATGTTCGCATCCGTATAGCCGGCCTCGCGAACCTTCTGCAGGTCGCCATCGTTGACCTGGCCACGGGTCTCGATGACTTTGCGTGCGAACTGCACCGCGGCATCACGCTTGGGATCGTTGGCATGGCCCTGGCGCGCCAGGATGATTTCATCGGCCGGCATCTTTGCCAGATGCTCGGCCGTGAAGCTGTGAACACCCAGGCAATAATTGCAGCCATTCACTTCCGACACGGTCAGGCCGATGCTGTCTCGGGTCTTCACATCAAGTGCCTTGTTCAAGGCGCCAAGCAAGGTTGCCCAGGCGTTGAACGCAATCGGGCTTTGCGCAAAGCTCGCCATCATGTTCGGGGTGAAGCCCAGCCCCTTGCTGAACGAGTCGAGCGTGGCTTGGGATGCGGCCGGCACATGTTCGGGCTTGAGGACGATGGTTCTGGTCATGGTATGTCTCCGTAGGGGTACATCGATTGGGAGACGCCACTCTAGGCCTGCGCGATATACCTTTCGAGACTACATTCGCTCAAGAAAATGCTCAAAAGGATCAATCAAGAATCCGCCAGCCCCTATTGCGGCTAGCGCTGAATTGGCGCGAACGGGGCAATACTCCCGCCACACTTCGGCTACCGAGATGTTGAAGCTCTGCTTTCATCGAATGCCTGCCGACGCCATTGTCCAGGTGTCATCCCCAGCCTGTCCGTGAATGCACGCCGGAACGCAGCCACTGATCGATAGCCGACCGAATCGGCTACGGCCTCGGTCGTCGCTGCAGGTTTTTTCAGCTCATTTGCTGCCAGGCTCATGCGGATATCGAGCAACAGTTCGTTGGCCGACCGTCCCAGTTTGCCTTGGAAATGCCGCATGAAAGTGGCGCGGGACATGCTGCACAGCCCTGCCAGCTCAGGCAGGCTCCAGGAGTGCGCTGGATTGGAGAACATGGCGGAAATAGCCGGGGCCAGTCGAGGGTGTCCCGCAAGCGCCAACAAGCCCACGGGAGCGTGTTCAGCTTCACTGCCAGCGCGAAGCGCCAAGGCAAACAATGCAGAAGTCAGTGCGTCGAGAATGGCGCCTGCGCCAGGCTTGTCCTCGATGGTTTCCATGCGCATCAGGGTCAGTAAGCCAGCCAGATGATTCGACGCCGAAAGGCCGTTGCCTGCACACGGCCCATCCAGGGCACGAACGACCAGATCTACCGGCAGGTAATCTCGAATCAATCGGTGATGAGGTGGCGCGATGAAGAAATGACCGCACAACATGTCCAGGCGTTCTCCCTGGCCTCGATTCTCACTCACCATCCATCCCGCGGCGCTATGCCGGATGGAGGCCGTCGCGGTTTCATCGCCACTGCCATCATGCAGCACATGTGCTGCGCCATGGGGCAGAAGCACGATATCCCCACCCACGAGCTCTTTGCAGGTTCCCTTCTCCAGGTCCTCGACAATCGCTCGGCCCTTGAGCACGACGTGATAGGGAATCTCGTGCGCCGCAGATCTTTCCCAGCTGACACGCCACGGCGCACCAAAGGAACAACGCACCTCCAACTGGCCGGTGACGGTAATCACTTTCAAAAGTTGGCTCAGCCAATCGATCTGGGACATACGACCTCCGAACCTGGCTGTGGCCTAAGCGTGATCGGCAAGAACATCAAAAGGTGCTCGGCAAACATTGAGTGTCCTTGATCGGGAGCGGCTTGGAAATGTCCATCATGGCATCGTCAGCGCCTCGAGATCGAGCGGCGTTCACGTAGGCGCTGGACCATCGCAGCGAACCCTGCCTGCATTCTACCCTCCGCGACGATAGCCCACGTCCAACCTCTCCATTCGAATGCATTGTCAGCAAGAGACACATTCTGACAAACTTATTGCTAATCATTATCATAATCATCAGCAACAAGGATGACAGCATGTCCCAGGCCCCTTCGCCCCAACGCTTCACGCCCACACGCAGCCTGTTGGCAATCGCCATCTGCGTGGCGCCGCTCACACCCACGGTCGCCAGCGAGCAACCCGCAGCGCCCGCGGTGCTCGAGCTAGGCGCCACGGCCATCACGGACACGGGCCTGGGCAGCACCACCGAAGGATCGCAGTCGTATACCACCGGCAGCATGTCCACCGCCACCAAGCTCCCCCTGACCATGCGCGAAACACCCCAGGCGGTGGCCGTCATCACCCGCCAGCGCATGGATGACCAGAACATGACCAGCATCAACGATGTGGCCAGGTACACCCCCGGCCTGTTCCTCAATCAATCCAGCGGCCCTGGCCGGCAGTCCTATACGGCCCGTGGCTTCGACGTGGACAGCATCATGTACGACGGCATCCCCAGCTCGTACACCGGCTGGGTGGTAGGCGCCCAACCGAACCTGGCGATGTTCGACCGCGTGGAAGTGGTACGCGGCGCCACCGGCCTGGTCACCGGGGCCGGTACGCCATCGGCGGCGATCAACCTGGTGCGCAAGCGCCCGCTGGCCGAACGGAAGATCACCCTGACGGGTGCTGCCGGCAGCTGGGACAACTATCGGGGCGAACTGGACGCCTCCAGCCCGCTCAACGAAAGCGGCACGCTGCGTGGGCGGGTGGTCACCTCGTACCGTGACGCCAACAGCTTCCGAGATGGGCAGAAGGAAGATCACGGTCTGTTCTATGCGATCACCGAAGCCGACCTGAGCGAGGACACCACCCTTACCCTCGGCTTCTCCCACCAGAAGGACAAGACCAATTTCTTCTGGGGCGCCATCCCCACCGATCTCAGCGGCCACCACCTGGACGTGTCGCGCTCGTACAACCCAGGCACGGATTGGGAAAACAAGGACCAGGAAATCAATACCCTGTTCGCCGAACTGCGTCATCTGCTGGCCAATGACTGGAAGTTGCAGGTCAACGCCAACTACAGCGAGCAGAACGCCCTGTTCCGGGGCTCGTACCAATCGCGCTGGAACACGGCCAAGACCTTGAGCCGTACCGTCTACCAGTCCAAGCACGACGAGAACCAACTGGGCCTCGATGCCTTCGCCAGCGGCCCGTTCCAAGCCCTGGGCCGCACCCACGAGCTGGTGGTCGGCGCCAGCAAGCGCCTGTACGACATGAACGAGCACAACTACAGCCCGTACGACACC
This sequence comes from Pseudomonas sp. NY15356, assembly GCF_048068175.1. Taxonomy (NCBI): domain Bacteria; kingdom Pseudomonadati; phylum Pseudomonadota; class Gammaproteobacteria; order Pseudomonadales; family Pseudomonadaceae; genus Pseudomonas; species Pseudomonas sp. NY15356. The sequence continues at coordinate 156,140 of NZ_JBLUPW010000002.1, forward strand.
GACTACCCTCTCGACGGCGGCAAGCCCAACTTCGTGCATACCGGCAACAACCGCTACCTGATCAACCAGGAAGGTGTCTACACCACTACCCGCCTGAGCCTGGCCGACCCGCTCAAGCTGATCCTGGGCGGGCGACTGGACTGGTACGACTACGACCAGCGAGACAATGACGCGGGCGACTACAAAGTGACGCGCAAGGTCACTCGCTATGGTGGCCTGATCTACGACCTGGACGAGCACCATTCTGTCTACGCCAGCTACACCGATATCTTCACCCCGCAAAGTGGCCGGGATGGCACCGGCCAGCCAGTGACGCCCATCGTGGGCAAGAACTACGAGGTCGGGATCAAGGGCGAGTACTTCGATGGCGCGCTGAATGCCAGCCTGGCGCTGTTCCGGATCGACCAGGAAAACCGCCAGGTCGAGGTCAAACTGCCGAGCTGCCCACAACTGACCTGCTACCAGGCCTCCGGCGAAGTGCGCAGCCAAGGTATCGATCTTGAACTGCAAGGTGCGCTGACCGACCAGTGGCAGATCGGTGCGGGCTACACCTACGCCCGCGTGCATACCATCAAGGATGACAATGCCCCCGCCAAGGTCAACAAGCCGCTTGAAACCGACACCCCCGAACACCAATTCAAGCTGTACACCACGTACCGTTTCCAGGGCCCGCTGGAGAAGCTGCGCATCGGTGGTGGCGTGACCTGGCAGAGCCGCATGTACAACGACATCCCGACCGAGGGCGGTGAGTACCGACTGATCCAGGGCAGCTATGCGGTCACCGACCTGATGGCCGGCTACCAGGTGAACCGGCATCTCGATCTGCAGCTCAACGCCAATAATGTATTCGACAAGAAATACTACTCGTCCATTTCCGAATCGGTGGACTACGGCGGCGATACCTTCGGTGATCCGCGCAACCTGATGTTGACCGCCAAATATACCTTCTGACACCACGACGCTGCGGTGCCATATGGGAGGTCGTTGCCTGGGCTGGCCCTATCGCGGGGCAAGCCCGCTCCCACAGGCACCGCGCAATATGCCCGGACAGCGCCAGCTCCTACCGAGATTGCGCTGTTCTCAAGACTTGCGAATCCCCTGTGGACGGGCTTGTCCCGCGATTGGTCCGGCTTCCCTTGGCAGACAGGCACGTGCCACACTCTCCCCTCGTTACCCAATAGAATTCCCATTGCCATGCCCGCAGGTTTTCCTGGTTTGCCTTCACTCAACGCACTACGCGTGTTCGAAGTGGCGGCGCGTCACCTGAACTTTCGTCTTGCCGCCGAGGAGCTCGGCGTGACCCAGGCTGCAGTAGCTCAACAGGTCCGCGGGCTGGAAGCGAGCCTGCAAGTTCGCCTGTTCGACCGCCTGCCCCGCGGCCTTGGCCTGACCGATGCCGGGCGTGCCTACAGTGCGAACGTTCGCAGTGCGCTGACGATGCTCGAGGAGGCCACCCGCCTATTGCGCCCAGAACCTTCCCACCTCACCGTCAGCGTCACACCGACCTTCGCCGCTAAATGGCTGATCCCGAAGCTGGGGCACTTCGCCCAGGCGCATCCGGACATCGACCTTCGGGTGCTGGCCACCGAGCGGCTTTCGCATTTCCATACCGATGGCGTCGATATCGCCGTGCGCTACGGCCACCCACCCTTCGGGCCCGGCCTGAACACGGAGCGGTTGATGGAGCAACGGATCGTTGCGGTGGCAAGCCCCGCCTTGCTGGCTGAACGCGGCCACCCTGATCGCTTCGAAGCCCTTCAAGGGTACGCCGCGCTTCACGATGCCCATGACTACTGGCCGCAGTTCATCGCCACCGTATTTCCCGGCCACCGCGCAACGACAGCCAGGCATGTCCGTTTCAACCAGACGTCGCTGGCGATCGAAGCTGCCGTTGGCAAGCAAGGCATTGCCCTGGCCAGCCATGCCTTCGTCAAGGACGATATCGCCACGGGCAGGCTGGTGCAGGTTTTCCCCCACTACTTGCGTCTGGACAAGGCGTTCTACCTTGTATGGCCACGCAAGGCGCAACAGCCTGCCGCCCTGGATATCGTCAGGCACTGGCTCAACGCCCAGGCAGACGAAAGTCAATCTACTGGCTCGGCATAGCTGGGCTGCCTCCCTGGAGACTCCTGCGACTGCTAGTGTGGAACCCACTGCAACAGCGTGTTTTCAATTCCCAGGAGGTAGCATGTCGGTAGAAAAAGTAGCAATCATCACCGCCGGCGGCAGTGGCATGGGTGCAGCCGCGGCGCGCCGTCTCGCGGCCGATGGCTTCAAGGTCGGCATCCTTTCATCTTCGGGCAAGGGTGAAGCGCTGGCCGCCGAGCTCGGCGGTATCGGCGTCACCGGCAGCAACCAGTCGGTGCAAGACCTGCAGCGCCTGGTCGATGCCGTCGTCGAGAAGTGGGGCCGCATCGACGTGCTGGTCAACAGCGCCGGCCACGGCCCTCGCGCGCCCATCCTCGAGATCAGTGACGAGGACTGGCACAAGGGCATGGAGACCTACTTGCTCAACGTCATCCGCCCTACGCGACTGGTGACGCCGATCATGCAGCGGCAAAAAGGCGGCGTGATCATCAACATCTCCACGGCCTGGGCCTTCGAGCCGAGTGAACTGTTCCCCACCTCGGCGGTGTTCCGCTCTGGCCTGGCGGCGTTCAGCAAGATCTTCGCGGACAACTTCGCCGCCGATAACGTGCGCATCAACAACGTACTCCCCGGCTGGATCGACAGCCTGCCCGCCACCGAACAGCGTCGCGACAGCGTGCCGCTCAAGCGATACGGCACCAGCGAGGAAATCGCCGCGACCATCGCCTTCCTCGCCAGCGATGGCGCGGCCTATATCACCGGGCAGAACATCAGGGTCGATGGTGGGGTGACGCGTAGCGTCTGATGAAGGTGAAGCGTTCGTCTTGCCGGTGCCGACCTGTGCTTGGCGCTTTAAATGCCGGCCCACTGGTTGTTAACGCGTTTGGTCCGAAAAGGTTGCGATAAATGCATACCGAGACGAAGCCGGTCACTCCAAATTGGACACAGATCTTCCTGTGTTTGACTTGAGGTAAGCGATCATGGCTAACAATCAAGACAAGGGTAACCAAGGCAACACCAACACCGGCATGGGCAACAACACCGGCACAGGCCAGCAAGGTGGCCAGGGCCCGGGAAGCGGCATGCCTAACCAGCAAAAAGGTGGGCAGCAATCGGACCGCAAGCCTGAGGACAAGATGAACAAGGACTGGGATCGGTCTCGGGAATCCGGAAGCCAGGGCGGCCAGGCAGGCCAGGACATGACCGACAAGCAGAACCCCACCGACAGGGATCGCATGGGTGGGCAGCAATCGCAAAACGACACTCAGCAGTGGGACAAGAATCGCTGATTGCCATTGAGCGGCGCCGGGGTGGGTGACTGCCCTGGCGCCTGCCTGGCCTTCTGGACAAGGCCGCCTGGCAAGGGCTACCCCCTTGACCGCGGGGCAAGCCCGCTCCGGCCAACGGCAGCAACGCCATGTGGAAAAAGCGCTAGAGCACAGCGCGTATACCGAGTAGCACAGCGAGGTGGCCTGGGTAGAACCAATAGCTCCATCGCGTGACCGGTATGACCCGCAAGGGTAACCTGCATCCGAACAGCGCCAGCCCAAGTACAGGCGCAAGCGCGGCAACCAGCAACGCCAGCATGGCATAGGGTTCCAGCTCCAGGGCACGCGTGAACAACCCGGTGCGCGTGTTGATGATGACGCACAGCGCAACGGGCACGAGCGCAAAGCACATCGGGCGCTTGATCGCCAGCAACAACGCCGAAGGAAGAAGCACGCCAAAGAAACCATACATGAGCGGCTCGTTCAGCAGACAGGCGACTGCCACCGCCGCGGCCGCCATAGCCAGGCTTTCGACGCTTCGGTGGTGCGCCCCCCAGGCAACCAGCAAGCCCAGGGCCAGGGTCACCAGCACATTGAATGTGTCCGAGGTGCCAATCAGGCGATACGGCACCTCTGAAAGCGCAGCGAACAGCACCAACAGCGCAAGGTAGCGGCCGTTGCTCCGGGTGAACAGCTCACCTGGCCGGGTGCGCGAAACATTGATCGCAATGGCCAGGCAGAACAAGGGGAACGAAAGCCGGCCAAGCACGAACAGGCCACTGAGCGCCGGCCAGGCCAGGCGCATGTGGTCGAGCACCATGGTCACCAGGGCGATCCACTTGATCAGGTCCTGGCCCGCATGGCGCCTATTGTTGGCGTTGGCTTCTCCAGGGTTCACGGCATGCTCCACGGCCTACGTGTGTCAACGTCTGTAACGAAGCACCTCGTCCAACGCGGCGAACGCCGATGAGGTCTGTCGTCGGTTCGGATAATACAGAGGGTAGCCACGGCCAGGCAGTCGTGCGCATCAACCCAAGGTCGCGACACTGCGCAGGATCAGACGCACCAGCATCGTCTGGCGCGTCACGCCGGTCTTGGAGAAGATCGATCGCAGGTGGGCACGTGCAGTGTTGGTGCTGATGCCCAGCTCTTTGGAGGCTTCGTCCTTGGTCAAGCCGTTGGCCAGCAACATGGCCAGGCTGGTTTCTGCTGGCGTGAGGTTGAACAGCGCGCTGACGATTTCCTTCGGCGCGCTGGAATGCCGCTCCGGGTCGCTGATGAAGATCACCACCGCCGGGCACTGCTTGCCTTCGCTCCATTCCAGCGGCGGTACCGAGCGCACGATGATGCCCAGGTCCGCGCGCCCGGACGTACGCTTGACCCGCAGGGCCTCGACCACCGACGGGGTATTGCTCTTGTGCGAGAGCAAGGAACGCTTGACCAGGCGGCGGAACTCCTGGGTCTCGCGGCTGCTGCCGACCACCAGCGAGTCCTGGACCAACCTGATGCCATCCTTGGCCTGGATCAGGCCATTGGCGACCTCGTTGGTCTGCAGGACACGGCCGGCCTCATCGAGCAGGATCGTGCCGACCTCGAGCTGGTCCACCGCCTCGGCATACAGGTTGCGTTCGGTGGCGATGCGATTGAGCTGGGTGTGGATCTCGACCGACCGTTCGAGGTGTGGGATGAACTGCGCCAACAGCGCCTTTTCTTCATCGCCAAAGGCAGGCGCACTACGGCTGCGGCTGATGCGGATCCGGCAATTGACACCGTCACAGGTGGTGATGTCGGCACCCAGGATATGGAACACGTCCAACGGCTCGAGGAAGCTCTTGTAGAACTCCGAATTCAGCCAGTTGTTGTCGGTGATGAACTCCGAGTTGGTGACCACTTGGCGGTTAGGTAAATCGACGAAGGGGTCGAGGGCGAAGAAATACTGGTTGTACGAGCTGGTGATCTCCGCCGTGGAGCCGGTGGTATTGATCATCAGGCCGACGTCCAGATGGCTTGGCGGGCGCAGCATGAACGTGACGTACTTGCTGCGCATCTGCACATTGAGCTGGTTGAGGAATGCCGCCCAGGGAATGGTCTCCCGTGGCCCTTGATAGAGTTTGCCGACTAGGTCACTGAACAACTCGACGCTGAGGTTGTGCATTGAAAAACCGCTTTTCTTGTTGACGTTGGCACGGTGTTGGAAGCACTGCCATCAGGCCCTCTGGCCGATTGCATGAGGCTTGCCAGGCAGTGTACCTGCCTTGGCGAAGTTCAACGCAGCCCGACAGCCAATGCCCGTTGCGGCACCGGTCACGATGGCCACGTTCGCGCCCAGATCGATCATCACCCTTTCCTCGCTACGTCTGGTTGGACGAGTGCGAAAGCATTCTCGGCAGCGATCACCGAGCAGACATCGGCCATTGGGACTATGGCCCAACGCTCGCGGGTAGGCGCCCTAGCAACCGGCGGCGGTGAAACCTGGCCCTGCGGCCAGTGTTTGCCTGAGGCTTGCGAATAGAAAATCACTCATTGCCTTCTTGCAGGCATCCAGCGGGATCGCCTCGAGCGACAGCAACCACAGGTCGGCCCCCTGCCCTTGGCCGGGCAGCAAACCCGGGAGGCGAACCAGACCTGGATCGGTTTCGGCGAAGGCCTGCCACATCAGGGCAACGCTGCTACCCGCCAAGGTCGCTGCCTTGAGGGCCGCCCAGCAGTCCACCCAGCTGACGGTACGGGCATCTTCGCCAACATGGCTGGCCATCAGGCTGGCCAGCAGGCAGCCGTGCATGTCTTCGGACCATCCCACCCAGGCGGTGTCCTGCGCGCCCATGCCATGACGCGACACATGCGCGGCACCATAGACGCCGAGCGACAATCGCCCCAGGCACTGCCCTGCCAGGTACTCAGGCTTGGCACGCAAGGCGCCCAGGGCGATGTCGGCCTTGCGTTGGGTCAAGGCGGTGACGGGATCACGCACACTCGAGATTTCCACGGTGACCTCGCCGTGGTTGCGCTGGAATCGCAATATTTCGGCGAGCAAGTCGCTGCCAAGCTCCGCGGCGACGGCAATGCGTACATGCCCTTGCAGTGCGCCTTGATGGTTGACCAGGGCCGTGGACAGTTGCGCCACGTGCTTTTCCAGCTGTTTGGCACACTTCAGGACTTTGATCCCCACTTCGGTGGGGTGGTATCCCGAGGCGGTTTGTTTGAACAACGGGCTGCCGATGCACTTTTCCAAGGCTTCGACACGACGACCTACGGTAGTCCGATTCACGCCCAACGCTTTGGCGCCCCCCAAATAGGAGCCCGCTTCCACGGCGGCGAGAAAATAACGTAGATCATCCCAGTCCAACACTTCGCGCCCCTCCATGTGGTGCCGACGATATCGGGCCGCGCCGGGTAGCCTGCCCCACCCTGGCAACCATGGCCACGTATCCAACTGGGCGCGAACGGGGTGCATAAAAGCACGCACCCGTGCCAGGGTCAACCGCGTGGCATCGCCTTGTAAACAGCTACTTGGCCGGGGTTGCCCCCAAGAAAAATGAAGCGCCAGCGATTGGCCCAGCGGTGCACGATTGCACACACGCGTGCAAATTTGAACATTTACAGGCCTGACCTGCGCCACTAGTTTTCTTCCCGCCGAACCGTCTAACGGCGGAGCCTGGAAATATATAAAAAAGAGGAAAGGACGATGGTGGAGTTTGCACGGATCATTTCCAAGACACCCAATCGTTACGCGCGTGGCTGGCACTGTTTTGGCTTGGAACGCACGATCAAGCAAGGCGAAGTGACCGCGTTCGAAGTCTTCGGAACGGAACTGGTGGCCTTTCGCGGCGAAGACGGTGTCATTCGGGTTTTCGATGCCTATTGCCCGCACATGGGCGCCAACCTGGCGAACGGTACGGTCAAGGGCAATGCCCTGGAGTGTCCCTTCCATTCATGGCAATGGGGCGATGGCGGCTACTGCGAGAAGATCCCCTACTGCGAGAAGATCCCGCCCAAGGCGCGAATTCGCCAATGGGAATGCATGGTGGAAAACGAATTGTTGTTCATCTGGCATGACCATGAAGGCTTGCCACCCATGGCCGAGCAACGTATTCCACCGCACCGCTGCTGCCAGGAAGAAAACTGGTCGGACTGGGTGGTGTTGAGCAAACCGGCCAATACCAATTGCCGCGAACTTATCGATAACCTGGCCGATGTCTACCACTTCGAACCGGTGCATGGCTCCCCCGTCAGCAGTTACCTCAATGTCTCCCAGGGGCATACCTATTGCCAGATGTTGACCGGCGGCAACCAGTTGATCGGCACCGGCGATTCACTGCGCAGCATTGCTTACTACTATGGCCCGTCCTATGTCATTGCCGACATGGAAGCGGAAATGTGGGGCCATAAACTTGAATGCATCATGATGATCGGCAACGTGCCGATCACCCAGGATCGTTTCATGATGCACTTCGGCATGAAAGTACGAGCGCTGGATAATTTGTCGTTCTCCGAAAACCAGAAACTCATCGCCGCCTATATTGCCAACGGCCAGGAAACGTTCTTCCAGGACCTGCGCATCTGGGACAACAAGAAACGCGTGGACAACCCCATCCTGTGTGGCGGCGACGGGCCGGTCTATCAGCTGCGCGAATGGTATGAGCAGTTCTATCTCGACCGCGACCAAGTCCCTGCCAAGACCGCCGAGAAACGCGTATTCATCTCGCGGGAACGTGCAGACACGGCGCAGTGGCTGATGGACGTTCACGGCGTGGGCTTGGACGGCCAGCCGGTCAGGCAGCAGGAAACCCAGCTGGCACCTTCTGACGCCTAGGGTGGATGGGCGAAAAAAAACAATAAACACCTGGAGATTCAGCCGTGAACAAAGATTTCTTTGCCGAACGCTTTCCCAAGGGCTGGTTTGGCGTGCTCTTTTCGAATGAGCTGGCCATCGGGCAGGTCAAGTCGCTCAAGTACTTCAATCGGGACTACGTCGCCTTTCGAGGCGAAAACGGTGAGGTCGCGATCCTCGATGCCCATTGCCCTCACCTTGGCGCCCACCTGGGCGGCGGCCAGTGCGTAGGCAACACCATTCGTTGCCCTTTCCATGGCTGGCAGTTCGACCAGCAAGGTAAATGCACCGCCATCCCCTATGCCGAGCGCATTCCGCCCAAGGCAAAGGAAGGCGCCTTGAAGTGGCACCCGGTGTGCGAGCTGAACCAGATGATCCACCTCTGGTTCGATCCGCAGGGGGGCGAGCCCGAATGGGAGGTGCCGCGCTCCACCGAGATGAACGATGATGACGGCTGGACACGCTGGTACTTCAAGCGCTGGAGGATCAAGACCCAGGGCAAGGAGATCATCGAGAACCTGGTGGACACCCCGCACTTCGCCATCGTCCACCAGTCGCCGATCGACAAGATCACCGTCGAATACGACGGACACATCGCCCGGCAGATCTCGCTGATCGGCCGACACCCCACGCTGGGCAGCCAACTGGATACCGTGGCGACCTACTTCGGGCCGGGCCTGATGCACGTCGAGATGCAAGGCACCCACGAAAGCCGGCAGGTCAACTTCCATACGCCGGTGGACCACCAGAGCCTGGACCTGTGCTATGGCCTCAAGCTACGCCACGACCCGGCAATCAGCGACATCGACGCCATCGCCGAGGAATATGCAGGCTTCGCCCACAAAGCGTTCTACGAGGATGTCGAGATCTGGGAGAACAAGGTGTACCGGGAGGCTCCGCTGCTGTGCAAGGAGGATGGCCAACTGTTCGAATTGAGGAAGTGGTATCGCCAGTTCTTCGTCGATACCCCCCCACAGGCCATTATCGCCTGACGCCGAGCGTCGCCAGAACGCCACCCGAACGGGTGGCGTTTCTGTTCATGGTTGCATTCACAAAAGCCGCGGCAGCTATTTGTACGCACCTGCCTAGAACTTTTTCCTATTTATCGGTCTATGTGGATAGGCACGAAGCTCGGCAAACCATTTGCCAGCCGGCTACATCCCATTGTCCACCAGAGGTTGTCTTCGCTCATGAAATTCCATGTCCCACGGATAGTGCTGCTCGGCCTGTTCGCGTTCGCGGCAATGGGCTCGGCATCAGCAACGCAAATGAAGGCGTCCACCCCTGCGACTGCCCCGCACGTCGCAGCCCCCCAGGCTCCGCGCCAGGCCGTCGACAACCCCTGGGCCAACCTGGCCAGCACCGCCGACCTGCAATCGGCACCGCTGCTTGCCCATGACGACCGCTACTGGCACGACCACGACGGCCGCTGGCACGACCGCCGAGGTGATTGGCGTCGCGACCATTGGCGCCGCGAGCAGGCCCGCCGCGCAGCCGAGCGCCGCCGCGACTGGGAGCGCCACCACTATCGCGCGATGCACCATCGCTACGACCGCGACTACCGCGATTACGACCGCCGCTACTATCGTCGTTGATATCCCTCTCATTTCGGCTTCGGGCATCTTGATGCCCGAAGCCTGTCAGAACGTCCCTGGATACGCCCCGCCGTCGATCAGCAGGTTCTGCCCGGTGATATAGCCACCCTGGGCGCTGCACAGGAACGCGCAATACGCCCCGAACTCTTCGGCCTTGCCGAAACGCGCCGCCGGGATCGCCTGACGACGGGCCTGGGTGGTTGCCTGCAGGTCACCGCTGGCCTGGCTCGCAGCCTGCAGGGTCTTTTGCAGGCGAGCGGTGTCGAAGGCGCCTGGCAGGAGGTTGTTCAGCGTGACGTTGCGCCCGGCCAGACGTTGCTGGCGAGCAAGCCCGGCGATGAAACCGGTCAGGCCACTGCGCGCGCCATTGGACAGGCCAAGGATATCGATCGGTGCCTTGACCGCACCGGAGGTGATGTTCACCACCCGCCCGAAACCACGCTCGGCCATGCCATCGACCACCGCCTTGATCAGCTCGATGGGCGTGAGCATGTTGGCATCCAGCGCCTTGAGCCAGTCGTCCCGGCCCCAGTCGCGAAAATCACCCGGGGGTGGGCCGCCGGCATTGTTGACCAGAATATCGACCTGCGGGCAGGCCGCGAGCAGGGCCTGACGCACAGCTGGCTCGGCTACGTCGCCTACCACCGTACGCACCTCGATGCCCGGGAACAGGCCACGCAACTCAGCGGCTGTCTGTTCCAGGGTGGTGGCGGTGCGGGCGTTGATCACCAGGTTGACGCCTTCGCCGCCCAGGGCTTGGGCACACCCCTTGCCCAGCCCCTGGCTGGCGGCGCAGACGATGGCCCAGCGGCCGTTGATACCCAGATCCATGTTGACTCCCAATTACCAATACGTTGTACGGCGCTGTGGGAGCGGGCTGGCCCAGCGATCAACGGGCAACGCCCTTGGCTGGGCGGGCCCGATCGCAGGGCCGGCCCACTGCCACAACGGTCGCTGTCCCCACTCGCCCCGATGGTGCTACAACGCGCTGCGGTTGAACACCCCATCCACCAGTCGATCGATCCCCAGCGGGTTGGCGTTCTTCAGGGCATCGGGCAGCAACGCATCCGGCAGGTTCTGGTAGCACACCGGCCGCAGGAAGCGGTCGATGGCCAAGGTGCCGACCGAGGTTCCCCGGGCATCGGAGGTGGCCGGGTAAGGGCCACCGTGGACCATCGCATCACACACCTCGACACCGGTCGGGTAGCCGTTGACCAGCACCCGCCCGACCTTCTCCTCCAGCACCGCCAGCAAGTCGCCTGCCTCGGCAAGCTCCGAAGGTTCGCCGATCAAGGTCGCAGTCAGCTGCCCGCGCAGCCCGGCCAGGGCCTGCAGCAGCATCTGCCGATCATCCACCTCGACCACCACCGTGGCCGGGCCGAACACCTCTTCCTGCAACAGCTCGTCGCCCTCCAACAGCAACCGGGCATCGGCCCTGAACAGCTGCGCCGACGCCTGCGGGCCGTCGTGGCGGCTGGTGCTCAGGCGCTGCACGTGGGGGTGCGCTTCCAAGGCGCGCAGCCCCGCGGCGTAACTGGCCAGGGTGCCAGGGTTGAGCATGGTCTGCGCCGGCTGGTCATCCAGCTGTCGGCCCAAGGCCTCGACGAAGGCGCTGAACGCGGCTGAACGCAGCCCGATCACCAGGCCAGGGTTGGTGCAGAACTGCCCTGCCCCCTGCACCACCGAGGCGCTCAGTTCCTGGGCGATGGCCTCGCCGCGCTGCACCAGAGCCTCGGGCAGCACCAGCACCGGGTTGATGCTGCTCATTTCGGCGAACACCGGAATCGGCTGTGGCCGTGCCGCCGCCAAGTCGCAAAGGGCACGCCCGCCCTTGAGCGACCCGGTGAAGCCCACCGCTTGGATCGCCGGGTGACGCACCAGGCGCTCGCCGACACCGCTGCCGAAGATCATGTTGAAGACCCCTGCCGGCATCTGCGTGCGGCGCGCGGCCCGCTCGATGGCATCGGCCACTTGCTGTGCCGTCCCCATATGCCCACTGTGCGCCTTGACCACCACGGGGCAGCCGGCGGCCAGTGCGGCGGCGGTGTCGCCACCTGCCGTGGAGAAGGCCAACGGGAAATTGCTGGCACCGAACACCGCCACAGGGCCGACGCCCAGCCGGTATTGGCGCAGGTCCGGGCGCGGCAGCGGTTGGCGCTCGGGCAAGGCGCGGTCGATGCGCGCGCCGAGGAAATCGCCCCGGCGCAGCACCTGGGCGAACAACCGCAGCTGGCCGCTGGTGCGGCCGCGTTCGCCGCTGACCCGCGCGGCCGGCAAAGCAGTCTCGCGCCCGACCAGGGCGATGAAATCTCCGCCCAAGGCGTCCAGTTCATCGGCGATGGCCTCCAGAAAACACGCTCGGCGCTCTGGCGCCAGGGCACGGTAGACCGGGTAGGCGTTCGCCGCAGCCTGGGCCGCGGCATCCACCTCTTGCTCGGTGGCTTGGTGGAAGAAGCCGGGCAGGCGCTCGCCGCTGTGGGCATCGATGCTGCTCAACAGCACCGTGCCCAAGCCGCTACGGCGCCCACCGATGTAGTTGTAACCGTCGGACATGGAAATACGCTCGCGAGAAAACAAAGGTCACTTGATCGGCGAGAAGGCCGCCGGCATCAACAGCTTCGACTCCATGCGCACCAGCATGGGGAAGGCCTTTGGAATGAAGCGTTCGAGCCAGTCGCGGTCTTCATAGAGTGCGGCGCGGCGGCGGATACGGTCATCCAGGCTTTCATAGGCCCAGATGTGCACTACCTGGTTGAGTTCACCGATCTCGGTGTACCACCAGCCCACCAGGGTGGCGTAGCGCGAGATCACCGGCAGGCCTTCTTTCTCGAAGTGCTCCAGGTATTCCTTCATCTTGCCGATGTGCAGGGTGTAGGTGCGCATTTCATAGAACATGGTCAAGGCTTCCTAGGCAGGCGTGCCCGCAGCCGGGCACGCGGAGGGTAATGGGGGGTCAGAGGTGGCCGTGGTAGGCGTCAGTGATCAGCCGCTCGACATCGCGGGCTGTGGTCAAACGTGGGTTGACCAGCACGTTGCCGCTGCGCATCGAGTCGCTGACCATCTGCGGCAGGAACTCGAGGTCCACGCCCAGCTCGCGGATGGTGGCCGGGATGCCGATGGCGCGGTTGAGCGCCACTACACGCTCCACGGTGCAGGCCGCCGCCTGCATCAGGTCAAGACCAGTAACATCGGCTCCCAGGGCAATGGCGATGTCACGGAAGCGCTCCGGGCAGGCCGGGACGTTGAACTTGATCACATAGGGCAGCAACGCGGCGTTGGCGATGCCGTGGGGGATGTTGAACACACCACCGAAGGTGTGCGAGATGGCATGCACATTGCCCAGCTTGGACTGGGAGAACGCCACGCCGGCCAGGAACGAGCCCAGCAGCATCTGCTCGCGCGCAGCCATGTCGGTGCCGACGAAGTAGCACTTCTCCAGGCTGCCCGCGATCATGCGGATCGCCTGCAGCGCCATGGACTGGCTGATCGGGTTGGCCTGGCGCGAAACGTAGGACTCGATGGCATGGGTCAGCGCATCCATGCCGGTGGCGGCGGTGATCGACGCCGGCAGTTTCAAGGTCAGTGCCGGGTCCAGAATGGCCAGGCGCGGGAACAGCTGGGGGCTGATGATGACGGTCTTGAACAGCGTCTGCGTGTTGGTGAACACGGTCGAGGCGGTGCATTCACTGCCGGTGCCGGCGGTCGTGGGGATGGCGAAGATCGGCAGCGGTGGGTTGACCAGCTTGTCGTAGCCCTCGTAGTCGAGGATGTTGCCCGGGTTGGTGGCCATCGCCGCCACGCCCTTGGCTGTGTCGATGCTGCTGCCACCCCCCACGCCGATCACCGCCCGACAATCATGTTCGCGCAACAGGCGCACGGCGGCATCGAGCACGTCGGTGCTAGGGTTGGCCTGCACCGCCGAGAACAGGTGGTAGTCGATACCGGCCTGCTCCAGAGAGGCGAAGAACCCGCCGAGGATACCCGCGTCGATCAAACCCTGGTCGGTGACCACCAGCAGAGCGCCCTGTACATAGGGCTTGAGCAGCGCACCGGCCTGGTTGGCCAGGCCTTCACCGCATCGGGTGAGGGTGGGGAAATGGAACTGGAAATTGCTCATGGAAGGTCCTCGGGCACGTGGAGCCGCGTTGTTCTTGTTGAACCCGCCGTGAGTCGCAGCGGGCCGTGCCTGGGCAATCTAGGCGGCGCCGGCCGGCACCAGATAATGAAAAGAGCTGATCCGGGGATAACCGTGGCTTATCGATAAGCAGCCGTTATCCCCGGATCAGCTCTTTTCATTACCCGGCGTCTACCCAGGCCTCCAACAATCGGAGCGCACACGGGCCGGACCGCCGATGGCCACGGGCAATGCCCACGTCGCAGGCTCCAGCCGGTGCACTCCCGATAATCACAAGAACGAGCACCTGCGATGAAGACGACCTCCTCCCCGGCTGCGCTGGCGCTGGACGCCAACGCCCCCATGACCACGGTGCGCTGGCGCATCTTCCTGATCCTGTTGCTGCTCACCGCGATCAACTACATCGACCGTGCCTCGCTGTCGGTGGCCTTGCCGCTGATCGCGCCGGAATTCAACCTGACACCGGCCATGGAAGGGCTGATGCTCAGTGCGTTCTTCTGGTCCTATGCGCTGATGCAGATCCCTGGCGGCCTGCTGCTCGATCGCTTCCACACCCGGGGCATCATCGGCGCCGCGACCATCGCCTGGGGCGCCTTCCAGGCCCTGGGCGCAGCGTCGCACCACTGGGTGGTGCTGCTGCTCACACGCATCGGCCTGGGCGTGGCCGAGTCACCGATCATGCCCGCCGGCGCCAAGCTCAACAGTTCCTGGCTCACGCCCAACGAACGGGGCCGTGGTGCGGTCCTGGTGGACGGCGGCGCACCGCTGGGCAGTGCCTTGGGTGCGATCCTGATCTCCGGGCTGATCGCCTGGCTCGGCTCCTGGCGCCTGGCCTTCGTGGTCGCAGGCGTAGGCACCATCCTGGCCGGTATCCTGGCGTGGAAGTACATCCGCAATCACCCCAGTGAGCACCCGGGCGTCAACGAGGCAGAGCTTCAGCACATCACCGAGGGCAACGCCAGCGCCCATGCGGCGGCGACCAAGGCCCGCATCCCCTTGCGCGTGCTGCTCAAGGACCGCTCGATCTTCGCCATGTTCGCCGGCTACAGCTGCATCCTGGCAGTGTTCTACGGTCTGCTGACCTGGATGCCCAGCTATTTGCACAAGGCCCACGGCCTGGATATCTCGGCCATGGGCGGGGCGACCTTCCTGATCTTCATGTGCGGTTTCATCGGCGAACTGATCGGTGGCTGGATCGGAGACAAATGGCGGGCCAGCGGCGCCTCGCCGAACCTGGTGATGCGCACGATGTTCAGCGGCTCGGCCCTGATCGCCGCGGTGTGCATCCTGGCAGCAGCCTTCGTCGCCAGCACGGGCCCGGTGATCACACTGCTGTGCGTGGCGATGTTCTTCATCCGCTGGTGCGGCATGTACTGGTGCCTGCCTGCGATCATCGGCGGCCCGTCGCGCACCGGCGTACTGGGCGGGACCATGAACTTCTGCGGCAACATGGCCGGGGTGCTGGTGCCCATCGCCATCGGCCTGATCGTGCAGTTCACGGGTGAGTACTTCTATGCGTTGATCTTCTTCGTGGTGGCGGCATTGCTGATCGCACTGTTCTCGAGCCTGATCGACTACCGCGAGCGGCAGTTCTGAGGATGTTCCGGGCTGCTGCGCAGCCTCTATGGGAGCGGGCTTGTCCCGCGATCAAGGGCGAAGCCCTTGCCAGGCGACGGTGATATCGGGCCCGGCCTAATCGCGGGACAAGTCGGACCGCCGCACCGCCGCTCCCACAGGATGCCGCAGATCAAATGGTCATGCGTTGTTCTATGGGAGCGGCCTCGTGTCGCCGCCCCCACAACAGGATATTCAAGGCCTTGCGCCTAAGGCGCGGTCAGCTCATCGACCAGCAGTTGCGCCGCATGGGACAGCGGCGACGCCACCCGGTGCACCACCCCGAACGGCTCGCTCAGGGCCCGAAGCCGCACCGCCAGCGACACCAGCAACCCACGCTGTTCGGCGAACGCCGCCACAGCGCTGGGGATTACCGCCACCAGGCTGTGGTCTTCCTCCAGCAGCATGAAGGTGGCGAAGGTGGACGAGGTTTCCAGCGGATAGCGCGGCACCTCCACCCCCGCCTCGCTCAGCTCGCGCTCCAGGGCTTGGCGCATGGGGGTGTTGGCCGGGTACACGATCCAGCGAAAGTGGCTCAGGTCACCGACTTCCAATGCCTGCGCCCCGGCCAGTGGATGCTTGGGATGGGCAACCACCGCCAGGGGTTCCTGGGCCAGCTCCACGAAGCCGTAGTCCGCCGCGTTGCGTCCCACGCTCGGGCGGCAGATCGCCAGGTCCAGGCGCCCTTCATCCAGTTGCGCCAGCAGGTTGGCGCTGGTGTTCTCGGCGATTTCCACCGCAAGCTGCGCCTGCTTGCGCCGCAAGCGCCCCAACGCACCCACCAAGGTCGGCATGGCGCCCATGATGCTGCCTACCGCCAGGCGCCCACCCTCCCCCTGTACGATCCCCAGCACCTCCTCACGCAAGTGCCCCAGGTCGCTGTGGATCAGCCGCGCGTAGCGCACCACGCAGCGCCCGGCATCGTTGGCCACCAGGCCGCTGGGCTGGCGCACGAACAGTGGCACGCCAAGGATTTCCTCGACCTCACGCAGCGCCTTGGTCGCACCGGGTTGGGAGATGGCCATGGCTTCTGCGGCCTTGTGCAGCGAGCCGCAGCGGTCCAGCTCGATGAGCAGGCGCAACTGACGCAGGCGCAGCCTTGCGAAAATACTGTCCAGGGATGGAATCATGGGGCTCTCAATGCTCCGCACCAGCCAATACGATCTGACGAAACTCGCCTACTATCGGCCGCAGGTCAACTCGATGCCAGGCGGCCCACAGGCCGATGCTTTGCTGCAACCAGGGCAGTTCGCGCAGCACCACGTTCGGGTTGGTGTCGCAGCCGATGCTCTCTTGGATCAATGCCAACCCCAGGCCCGCGGACACCAGCCCGAGCGCACTCAGCGGCTCGGCCGCCTCCAGGCGTATCTGCGGCGTGAAACCTGCCTCCACGCAACGGGCCAGGAAGCGCTCGCGGCGGTTGGGGTTGGCCTGGCCCTCGACCATGATCCAGTCCTGCTCATGCAGGTCGGCGGGGTCGATCTTTGCCTTGCCCGCCAACGGGTGCCCCAGCGGCAGCGCCAGGTAGAGCGGGTCCTTGAATACCGGCGTTGCCAACAGGTCCGGATCGTCTGTCGGCATCGGCTCGCAGACCAGGGCGATGTCGAGGCTGCGTTGGCGCAAGCCCTCGAACTGCTCCTGGGCGGTGAGGTTGTACAAAGCGATATGAATGCCCGGGCGTTCCTCGCGTACCTGGCGCAACGCCTTGGGCAGCACCCCGGCATGGATCGCGTGGCTGACATAGCCGATGCACAGCCCGCCCGACTCGCCCCGGCCCAACCGTCGGCCAAGCGACTCCAGGCGTTCGGCGTGCTTGAGCAGGGCCTTGGCTTCGTGAAGGAAGGTGCGACCGTCCGAGGTGATGCGCAGCCGTTGCTGACTGCGTTCGAACAGCTGCAAGCCAAGGCGCTCTTCGAGCTGGGCGATCTGCCGGCTCAAGGGTGACTGGGAAATATGCAAGTGCTCCGCCGCCTTGCCCACGTGCTCGAACTCGGCCACGGCGACGAAATAACGGAGTTGTCTGAAATCCAGCATAGGGGCCTTGAAAGCGGACCGCGCCCTGTATGGCGCGGTGAAGAATGGTCGACCACAGGCAGGGCCTTGGAACGGCCCTGCCTGTTCATCATCAAGCAGCCGGGACGGGCGCCAGGGCGTTGATCAACCCTTGTTGGCGCAGCTCGTTCCAGAAGGCCGCCGGGATCACGGCGCTCAGTGCCGCGAGGTCTTCGTTGGCGTGTGCCGGGCGGGTGGCACCGGGGATCACCGAGACCACGGCCGGATGGGCCAGGGCAAACTGCAGGGCAGCCGCTTTCACATCCACACCATGGGCACGGGCCACGGCACGGATGCGCTCGAGCTTGGCCAGCACCGGCTGGGTGGCTTTCTGGTACTCGAAGTGCTCGCCGCCGGCGGTGACACCCGAGCTGTACGGGCCACCCACGACGATGCCTACACCCTGCTCCACCGCTTGCGGCATGACGCGTTGCAGGGCGCGGTCGTGGTCGAGCAGCGAGTAGCGGCCGGCCAACAGGAAGCCGTCCGGACGGGCTTCTTCCAGGTCCAGGGTCAGCTCGATCGGCTCGACGCGGTTGACGCCCAGGCCCCAGGCCTTGATCACGCCCTCTTCACGCAGACGGGTCAGTACGCGGAAGGCACCGGTACGGGCGGTTTCGAACTGGCTCAGCCATTCGTCGCCGTAGAAGTCCTGGGCGATGTCATGGATCCAGACGATGTCCAGGCGGTCGGTCTTCAGGCGGCGCAGGCTGTCCTCGATAGAGCGCAGCGTGGCGTCGGCGCTGTAGTCGTTGACGATGCGGTTGCGGTTGCCGTGTTCGAACAGGCCGCTCTTCTCGCCCAGCTCGCGGCTGGTAGGATCTTCCAGTTCGTCGAGGATGATGCGACCGACCTTGGTGCTGAGCACGTATTCGTCACGAGGGCGGCCGACCAGGGCATTGCCCAGGCGGCTTTCGGACAGGCCGGCACCGTAGAACGGGGCGCTGTCGAAGTAGCGCACGCCGTTGTTCCAGGCAGCGTCGACGGTGGCTTGTACTTCGCTTTCCGGCACGTTGCGGAACATGTTGCCCAACGGTGCGGTACCGAAGCCCAGTGGGTTGGCGATGAGGGACTTGAGGTTCATTGCAGTGTTTTCCTTTGGTGGGGAGTCGTTGTGAACTCCAGTGGCTGCAATCCTAAGCCTCGCCCACCAAGACCGTCCAAGTCATAATTCGACAGACTTGAGACCTTTAATGCATAGCCTCGCCACACCTGGATTTCATAGTGGATGTCCCCGTGACGGTGGGTGTCGGGCGAGCCCACTGCAGCCCGGCACCCTCATGCCAGCCGCTATTCGATGCGAGGGTGCTGCTGCACCAGCAGCTTGCGCTTGGCTTCGAGCTCGGCGATCTGCGCGTCGATGTCCTCGATCTTCTGCTCGATGGTGTCGTGGTGCTCCTGCAGCAGTTCGCGCGCCTCTTCGATATCCGAGGCCGCCGGCGCCGCACCGCGCAAAGGCTTGTTGGCCGTCTCCTTCATCGACAGGCCCGTGGCCAGGCCCACCACGGCGATCACCATCAGGTAGTAGGCCGGCATGTACAGGTTGTGGGTACCCTCCACCAGCCAGGCGGCGATGGTCGGGGTCAGGCCGGCGATCAGCACCGAGATGTTGAAGGCGCTGGCCAAGGCGCTGTAGCGAATGTGGGTGGGGAACATCGCCGGCAGCGTCGAGGCCATGACACCAATGAAGAAATTGAGCAGCACCGCCAGGATCAGCAAGCCTGCGAAGATCACCCCCAGCACGCCACTGTTGATCAGCATGAAGGCAGGGATGGCGAGGACGAACAGCCCCACGCTGCCGGCGATGATGAAGGGCCGGCGGCCGAACTTGTCGCTGAGCAGGCCGATCATGGGCTGAACGAACAGCATGCCGACCATGATCGCGATGATGATCAGCACACCGTGGTCTTCGCTGTAGTGCAGGTTGTGGGACAGGTAGCTGGGCATGTAGGTCAGCAGCATGTAGTAGGTGACGTTGGTGGCGATCACCACACCGATGCAGGTCAGCAGGCTGCGCCAGTGCTGGGTGGCGACTTCCTTGAACGAGACCTTCGGGCCCGAGGCCAGGCCTTCGCGGTCGCCCTGCTCGAGCTTGTCGACGTGCTGCTGGAAGGCCGGGGTTTCTTCGAGCGCGTGGCGCAGGTACAGGCCGATGAGCCCCAATGGCAAGGCCAGGAAGAACGGCAGGCGCCACCCCCAGTCGAGGAACCGCGCTTCACCGAGTATGGTGGAGATCAGCACCACCAGGCCTGCGCCGAGCACGAAACCTGCGATCGAGCCGAAGTCTAGCCAGCTGCCCAGGAAGCCCCGCTTGCGATCAGGCGCGTATTCGGCGACGAAGATCGACGCCCCGGTGTATTCCCCGCCCACCGAGAAGCCCTGGGCCATCTTGGCCAGCAACAGCAGGATCGGCGCCCAGATGCCGATCGAGGCGTAGGACGGAATCAGGCCGATGGCGAAGGTGCTCAGGGACATGATCACGATAGTCGCTGCCAGGATCTTCTGCCGACCGTAGCGATCGCCCAGGGCGCCGAAGAACAGCCCGCCCAGCGGGCGTATCAGGAACGGCACCGAGAACGTCGCCAGGGCGGCAATCATCTGTACGCCTGGGCTGGCATTGGGAAAGAACACCTTGCCCAAGGCATAGGCGACGAACCCGTAGACGCCGAAGTCGAACCACTCCATGGCGTTACCCAGCGCGGCGGCGGTGATCGCCTTGCGCATCTTGGCATCGTCGACGATGGTGATGTCTTTCAAGCCGATCGGCTTGACGGTTTTTTTCCGTGGTTTCATGGCCAGTCCCTGTAGCTGAGCGAGTTCTATGGCATCAGATACAACGGGGCGCTAAATAATTCCTCGTTAAAATCTCAGGTGCACCGCTGCGGGCATATCGCCATTGGCTGGCTACGCTTGGTGGGCGTGCGCAACGCGCGCCGAACTGGAACCGATCACGAGGCGTTCTGCCAGATCAAGGTGACGTCCAAGATCAGCAAGATCGACCTGGACAAGCACGAGGTGACCTTGCTGCCGCCTGAGGGCAAGGTGCAGGTGATCAAGGTCGAGGACCCGGACCTGCAGGCCCGCATGAAGAACCTCCAGATCGGCCAGACGGTCGATGCGATCTATACCGAGGTACTGCGCATCGAGACCTCGCGTTGACCCATCCAGATCAGGATTTGTAGCCCCCTCTGTAGGAGCTGGCGACAGCCTACGATGGGCTGGGCCGTATATGCCCGGCTGAAGTGCTAGCCACTTGCTCGCTGACGGCAGCGTAGCCCTGGCTTCATTCGGCGCCAGGCAAGTGCGCCCGCAAGAACGCCATCAACGCCCCCGCCGCCGGCGACAGGCTGCGCCCCTTGCGGGTCAGCATGCCGATCTGGCGCTCGACCTTCGGTTCAGCCAAGGGCAGGAACGCGAGTTTTTCGTTCTCCAATGGGAACGCCAAGTAGGGCAAGGTGCTGATGCCCGCGCCCTCTTCCAGCATCGCGATCAACGAAATCATGTTCGAGACGAACAACCGGCTGTGTTCCAGCAAGCACTCGGCCTCGGTGCCTTCGAGCAGGCGCGAGGTACCGTTGCCGATCATTGCCACGCCGCGCAGCTGTGACCAGTGCAGCGCCTGGTCCACCTGCACCAGCGGGTGGTCGGCCCGACAGACCACGCCCACTTGGTCGTGCAGGATCGGCGCGAAGTCGATCTGCTCGTCGGTCACCCACAGGCTGCTGATCGCAAAATCCACCCGCCCCTGGGCCAGGAGCTGCTGGACGTTTTCGGCAGTGCCGTCCTGGATGCTCACCTGCACGTTCGGGTGCTCGGCAACGAAACGCGCCAATGGCCCAGGCAGCAGCCGGCTGGCCACCGACGGCACGGTGGCGATGCTGACCTGGCCGATTTCGTGCCGGGCCAGCAACGTGGCCTCACGGGCGATGCGGTCGTGGTGTTCGAGCAAACCGCGAAACAGCGGCAGGCAATGCTCGCCGAAGGGCGTCAGCTCGACCCGGCCGCCGCCCTTCTCCACCAAGGGCTGGCCCAGTTTCTGTTCGAGTTCGCGCACCGCCAGCGATATCGCGGGCTGGGTGCGGTAGGCCTGGCGTGCAGCGGCGTGGAAGCTCTTGAGCTCGGCCACCAGCACGAAATAGCGCAGCTGGGCGATCTTCAGCTCGGGCAACATGGTTAGCGATCCTTATCAAAGCATTTTTTTTATTAATTTTTATTTGCACCATAATGCTCGCATGATGGAAGCCAGGCAAACGGAGGCTTTCATCCATGTCACTCAACACCTACAAGAACTATATCGATGGCCAGTGGTGCGAAGGCCACGCCACCGTCGACAACCACAGCCCTTCGGACACCGGCGACCTGATCGGCCGCTACCACCAGGCCAGCGCCGAACAGACCCGGCAGGCCATCCAGGCCGCACGCGCCGCGCAGCCACGCTGGGCCGCTACCGGCCTGGAGGCTCGCCAGCAGGTGTTGATGGCCATCGGCGACGAGCTGATCGCCCGCAAGGCAGAGCTTGGCGAACTGCTCTCACGAGAAGAAGGCAAGCCGCTGGCCGAAGGCATCGGCGAGGTCTACCGCAGCGGCCAGTTCTTCCACTACTACGCCGCCGAGGTGCTGCGCCAGATGGGCGAGACCGCCGCATCCGTGCGCCCAGGCATCGACATCGAAGTGCATCGCGAGCCGGTGGGCGTGGTGGGCATCATCACCCCGTGGAACTTCCCCATGGCCACCGCCGCCTGGAAGATCGCCCCGGCCCTGGCGTTCGGCAATACCGTGGTGTTCAAGCCGGCCAACCTGGTGCCAGCCAGCGCCTGGGCGCTGACCGAGATCATCAGCCGCCAGGGCCTGCCGGAGGGTACCTTCAACCTGGTCATGGGCAGTGGCGCCAGCGTCGGCGAAACCCTCGTGCAGTCGGCCGACATCGACGCCCTGACTTTCACTGGCTCCCTGGAGACCGGTCGCCACGTGGCGATGGCCACTGCCGGCAACCTGGTGCGCTGCCAGTTGGAGATGGGCAGCAAGAACGCGCTGGTGGTGATGGACGACGCGGACCTTGACCTGGCGGTGGAATGCGCGCTCAACGGCGCCTTCTTCGGCACCGGGCAGAAGTGCACGGCGTCTTCGCGGCTGATCGTCTGCGACGCGATCCATGACCGCTTCGTCGAAGCCCTGCGCCTGCGCATGCGCCAGCTCAAGGTCGGCCATGCCCTGCACGCCGGCGTGCAGATCGGCCCGGTGGCCGAAGCCCGCCAACTGGAACAGAACCTGGAATACCTGCGCCTGGCCCAGGCCGAAGGCGCCACCCTGGTCGAGGGTGGCGAGCGCCTGCAACTGGAGACCGACGGCTACTACATGCGCCCGGCGCTGTTCATCGACAGCCGCAACGACATGCGCATCAACCGCGAGGAAGTCTTCGGCCCCATCGCCTGCGTAATCCGCGTGCAGGACTTCGAAGAGGCCCTGGCCACGCTCAACGACACCCGCTACGGCCTCACCGCCGGCATCATCACCCAGTCGCTGCGCCACGCCAGTGAGTTCAAGCGCCGCGCCCAGACCGGCTGCGTGATGGTCAACCTGCCTACCGCCGGCACCGACTACCACGTGCCGTTCGGCGGTCGTAAGGCCTCGAGCTTCGGTCCACGCGAACAGGGGCAGTACGCCCGCGACTTCTACACCGTGGTCAAGACCACCTACCTGCGCCCCTGAAAGGAATACCCGCCATGCACGACCTCTTGATGATCGACGGCCTGCAGTATTCCAACTGGAGCCCGGAGATATTCCAGCAGATGCAGGCCGGTGGCCTGAGCGCGGTACACGCCACCATCGCTTACCACGAGAACGCCCGCGAGACCCTGTCGCGCCTGGGCGAGTGGAACCGCCGTTTCGAAACCTGGCCCGAGCTGATCCGCCCGGTGCGCACGGCCAGCGACATCCGCCTGGCCCAGGAGGAAGGCCGGGTGGGGATCTTCTTCGGTTTCCAGAACTGCTCGCCCATCGAGGACGACATCGCCCTGGTGGAGGTCTTCCGCCAGCTGGGCGTGTTCGTCATGCAGCTCACCTACAACAACCAGAGCCTGCTGGCCAGCGGCTGCTACGAGCGTGAAGACAACGGCATCAGCCGCTTCGGCCGCCAGGTGATCGCCGAGATGAACCGGGTCGGCATGCTGATCGACATGTCCCACAGTGCCGAGCGCAGCACCCTGGAGGCCATCGAACTGTCCAGCCGGCCGGTGATCATTTCTCACGCCAACCCGTCGAGCTTCCATGCCGCCAAACGCAACAAGTCCGACACGGTGCTGCGTGCCATCGCCGAATCCGGCGGGCTGCTGGGCTTCAGCACCTACCCGTTCCACCTCAAGGGCGCTTCGGAGTGCTCCCTGGAGAGCTTCTGCGACATGGTCGCGCGTACCGCCGACCTGATGGGCGTCGAGCACATCGGCATCGGCACCGACCTGTGCCAGGGACAGCCGCTGTCGGTGCTCGAATGGATGCGTAACGGCCGCTGGAGCAAGGAGAAAGACTACGGCGAAGGCTCCAAGGACAACGCCAACTGGCCAGCGCCGTTGCAATGGTTCCGCGACAGCCGCGACTTCCCCAACATCGCCCAGGGCTTGCGCGCCCGTGGCTTTGCCGAGGAAGACGTGCGCAGGATCATGGGGCTGAACTGGTTGCGCCTGCTGGAAACTGCCACCACAGCGCAGGCCTGAGCCCCCCGCACGGACAGCCTTACAAAAACAACAATCACAGGTTCCGGAGGCTAAATGAAAAACCCAACCACCCTGCCGGCTGACGACCAGACCCTGCGCCTGCCGCTGTCGCGGGACATCGACTGGCCGCTGTTTCTGATCAGCGGCGGTTTCCTCGGCGCATTCCTGTTGGCGGCCCTGATCGACATCGATGTGGTGTCGGCCCTGGTCAACACGCTGTTCGCCTGGTCGACCAAGGCCTTTGGCCTGTACTGGCAGGTGTTGATGCTGGCGACCTTCGTGGTCAGTCTGGCCATTGGCTTTTCCAAGTGCGGGCGCGTACGCCTGGGCGGCGTGACCCAACGCCCGGATATCAGCACCTTCAACTGGATCGCGGTGATCATGTGCGCACTGCTGGCCGGTGGCGGCGCCTTCTGGGCCGCCGCCGAACCGCTGATGCATTTCGCCAGCCCACCCCCGCTGTTCCCAGGCTTGCAGCCTCACAGCGAAGCGGCGGCCACCGCGGCCTTGGCGCAGTCGTTCGTACACTGGGGCTTTCTGGCCTGGGCGGTGCTCGGCAGCCTGCTGGCGATCGTGCTGATGCACCTGCATTACGACAAGGGCCTGCCGCTGGCACCGCGCACCCTGCTCTACCCGCTGTTCGGCGAGCGGGCACTCAAGGGCCCTATCGGCACCCTGGCCGATGCCGCCTCGATCGTCGCCGTGGTGGCCGGCACCATCGGCCCTATCGGCTTTCTAGGCCTGCAGATCAGCAGCGCACTGCATGCCGTCTGGGGCGTGCCCAACGGCATCGTCACCCAGTCGGTCACCATCATCCTGGTCACGCTGATGTACACCGTCTCGTGCCTGGTGGGGCTCAAGGGCATCCGCTTCGTCAGCGAGATCAACGTGTGGCTGATGCTTGGCCTTGCCGTGTTCATGGTGGTGTTCGGCCCGACGCTGTTCATCCTCGGCGGCTTCCCGGCAGCGTTCGCCCTGCACATCGAGCACTTCATCCCAATGACGATGTTCCGCGCCGACCCTAAGTGGCTGGACTGGTGGACAGTGTTCTACTGGGGCTGGTTCATCGGCTACGCGCCCATGGTGGCGCTGTACGTCGCGCGCATCTCGCGGGGCCGCACCATTCGCGAGATCATCATGACGTTGTCGATCATCGCCCCGCTGGTGACCATGTTCTGGTTCACCGTGGTCGGCGGCGCGGGCATAGGCCTGGAACTGCAGACCCCAGGTATCGTCACTGCCCACGGCTCACAGCCTGAAGACCTGCTGCTGGGCGTGACCCAGAACCTGCCGCTCGGTGGTCTGGTCAGCGCGCTGTTCCTGTTCCTGAGCTTCATCTCGGTGGCCACCAATGGCGATGCCATGGCGTTCACCGTGGCGCTGGCAATGTCCAGCACCGACAAACCGAAGAAGTGGCTGTGCGGCTTCTGGGCCATCGGCATGGGCCTGGCGGCAGTGGTGCTGATCACCATCGGCGCGGGCGGTGTGACGGCCCTGCAGTCCTTCATTGTCATCACCGCGGTGCCGGTGTCGCTGGTGATCCTGCCAGCGCTGTGGGATGCGGTACGCATCGCCCGGCACATGGCTCGCGAACAAGGCATCTGAACATGAGGCATCCAGGTACAACGACAATGTCCAACACCGTGCTTGCAACGCCCACGCTGCGCCCCGCCAGCCAGGTCATGGACCTGGCCCGGCTGGGCAGCCACTTCCAGAGCCCGCTGAGCTTCGTGCGCAGCAGCATGCGGCGGATGATGAACCAGCGCTGGCAGGTCCAACGCAGCCGCTTCGATCTCGACGGTGAGGGCTTCGGCACCGCCATCTATCGTATCGACACACCGAACGCCCACTACCATTGCGTGCTGTTCTCGGCCTACTTGCCGCCGGAGAAACGCAGCGACCGGGTGATCGCCGACCAGTGGGACGTGACCTTCGTGCTGGTGGCCGGGGATGTGGACGAGGCGCAACTGGCCGACCTTGCACGCAACGTACCGCTGCAGGAGGCCGGACGCTTCGATGCCCGGGTGCTGGTGCTGTCGCGGGCCAACCGCAGCCTGCGCAACTTCGACCGCTTCCTGACGGCGCTGGCCGAAGGCAGCCAGCCGGACCCGCGCCAGCTGGCGGAGGTCGGCTACCTCTACCGCACCACCGCCGTCTACGGCAACGGCAAGTTCGGCATCGCCGATTTTGCCTGTTTGCAAGGCAACCCGGACTTCGACCAGCCATTCGCGGCGCAGATGTTCACCGTGTACCTGCTGCGCCATTTCAGCATCGAGCAGATCGAGCACATGGCCCGCGCGCTCGACCCGCAACGGGCGGTGAAGCTGGCCCCGGCGCTGCAACGCTACCTGGGCGTCGGCAACGCCACAGGGCTTGGCATGGCGCCTTTTCTGGTCAACCACCCGCAACTGGTGGAACGTTGGGTCAGCGTGCGCGAAACCGCACTGGCCCAGGTGCTGTCGCAAGCGGCCGAGCCCGCCCA
Source organism: Pseudomonas sp. NY15356 (assembly GCF_048068175.1). Taxonomy (NCBI): domain Bacteria; kingdom Pseudomonadati; phylum Pseudomonadota; class Gammaproteobacteria; order Pseudomonadales; family Pseudomonadaceae; genus Pseudomonas; species Pseudomonas sp. NY15356. The sequence continues at coordinate 182,915 of NZ_JBLUPW010000002.1, forward strand.
CCTGGCGCGCCTGCATACGCTGCTGCAGCGCGCCCACCAGCACCTTGCCCAGACCTTGACCGAAGACCCGCGCCAGCATGGGCAAAACCAGTGCACCCTGGCCGAGCTTGCTGCGCTGGCCGAATGGCTCGAACGCCAACCGGCGAGCGCCGACCTCTGGCCTCGTCTGCTGGCATGGAGCGAGGCCCACGGGGGCCTGGGTTGCCAGGAGCTGTTGGTCAGCCTGCTGCTGGAGCTGTACCCCGAACAAGTCACCCCCCTGGCCGACCAGATGGGCGTGGTCGAAGGCTGGCGCCTGGATGCGCAGATGCCCCTGACGCAGTTGCGGGCACTGATCGAGCAGCAGTACGGCTGGGCCCTGGCCTATGACTTTAGCGACGTGGAGGCCGAACACTTCTTCTGGTATCGCTCGGCTGAAAAAGAAGAGCCTCGCCTCGGCATGCGCGCCGAGGAGCCGGGAGCCGAGAAGGAGATGCAACTGGGTATCGCGCGCAATCTCCAGCGCTGCCACGCCGCCGTGCTCGAGCATCTGCGCACCCAGCCCCAGGCGCTGACCGCGCACTTCCTGATCGCCCAGCCGGCGTTCAAGGGCACGGTGCGCCGCCTGCAAGGCATGGCGCAGTCCCGTTATGGCGAGATACGCGCCAACCTGCTGGCCCATGACATGCTGCCGATCCACCTGCTGCGCTGCAAGCTGGCGTTCTTCGGTGCCGGCAAGTTCGACCACAAGTCCAGCCGATGGGTCCGCATCACGCTGTTCCAGGGCGCGCCGCTGGTCAGCGAGATCGGCCAACCGTTCGCGGACGACTGGAACTTCGCAGTCATGCCGCAAGGAGGCCTGTGACCATGCGTGTATCGCTCAATGAAATCCAGGTGATGTGCCGCAAGGCCTTCGAAGGCATGGGCTTTGCCGCCGGCGATTGCGAGGATGCCGCCGACCTGGTCGGCTGGCTGCACCTGCAAGGCCTCGATGGCCTCGGCACCGTGGCCAAAGCCCTGGACTACCTGCAACGGGAAGCCGACCGCCCCTACGCCTTGCGCTACGAAGACAGCACCGTGCTGGTGGTCGACGCCCAGGGCCAGAGCGTGCTGCGCTGTGCCGCGACCACGGTGGAGCTGGCGCTGGGCAAGGCCTTGCGCACTGGCCAGGCGCTGTTGCGCATCCACCAGTGCCACAACCGCCTGTTGCTGCTCGGCTACTTGAGCCGGGCCGCGGAGCTGGGGCTCGACGTGCAGGCCCGCTGGGGCGATGCCCGCCAACGACACGTGGCGACTTTCGCCGCCGGTGGCGTCCGCCCTGAGCTGCACAACGATGAACAGGTCGCCTCCACCACGCCCGAACAGTGCATCACGGTGCTGTTCAACCGGCCTGCCCAGCACACCGGGCCCGTAGCCGTTCCCCTGGCCCTGCCCACGGACGGCTTCACCGTCAGCGAGCAAACCTGGCAGCGGCTCAAGCAGCTGGCCGAGCACATCCTGGTCGAAAGCACCGAAGCCTCGCGCCGACATGGCGCCGGCGGCGGCAGCGATGCCGACTGACCCGCGTCCACTTTTTCAGGAACCGTCCCCATGAAATACGCCATCAAGACCGACCTGTTCGCCTCAAAGGCCCCGCTGGAATGGGCGGTCGTCGGCAACGGCACGCTCTATACCGCACAGATCCCCATCGATGCCCAGGGTCAGGTGGTCGCCGGCGGCATCGAAGCACAGACCCGCCAGACCCTGGACAACCTGCGCCACACCCTGGACGCCGCAGGCAGCTCGCTGGACGCCGTGACCCAAGTGCTGATCTACGTCACCGATCGCAGCTACCTGGCCACGGTCAACAGCCTGTACGGGCAGTATTTCCAGGCGCCCTACCCTAACCGCGCCGCCGTCGTGGTGGCCGGTTTGGCGCGCGAGGAAATGCTGGTGGAGCTGGTGGTGTACGCCTGCCTGTAATCGCGCGCTCCCTATCGCGGGGCAAGCTCGCTCCCACCGATTGCGCCGCTCTCAAGACTTGTGAAATCACTATGTGAGCGAGCTTGTCCCGTGATAGGGCCCAAAAACACCCCACGAACCGGGTCTGGAGAGACAAATCACGCACCCTGCGGACCGATCGCGCACTCATCGTTGCCATCAGCGATCAAGGTGCTAACACCGGTCGACGATCACGCTAATAGTTGCTGGCCTAATCACACAACAACGAGGCTAGCTCCGTGTACCCACGTGTCCTTTGCTCCCTGTCCCTGTTGACCCTCGCCATTTCCGCCGCCCATGGCGCCGAGCCGCTCGATACCCCGCGCCTGGTGGGCATGGACAACTTCCGTGACATCGCCGGCACCACCACCGCCTACAGCACCGCTCATGACGGCACCCTGCGCGCAGGGGTGTTCTACCGCTCCAACGCCGTGACCCCGACCGCCTCGGACCTGGCTGCCCTGGCCCCTCTGGGCATCGGCACGGTGTTCGACCTGCGGACCCCCAGCGAGATCGCCGCCACCCCCGACACCCTGCCGGCCGGTGCGGCCTACCGGAACATCGACATCATCGGCAACAATACCTCCGGGGCCAACATCACCGACATGGTGTTCCGCAGCGCCGCCGAAGCCGAAGCGATGATGAAGGAAACCAACCGTGCCTTCGTCTACGATGCCGGCATGCGCAGCCAGTACACCGTGCTGTTCAACGAGCTGGCCCGCACCGAGGACGCGGCGCTGTTCCATTGCACCGCCGGCAAGGACCGCACCGGCTGGACCGCTGCGCTGCTGCAGAGCATCGCCGGTGTCGACGACGCCACCATCATGCAGGACTACCTGGCCACCAACGCCTACACCGCCGAGCGCATGGCGGCGATCCTCGATTCGCTGCCGCCGAAGCTGGCCGAGATCTATGGGCCGTTGATCGGCGTGGAGGCCAGCTACCTGCAGGCAGGGCTGGACGAGGTGAAGGCACGCTACGGCAGCATGGACAACTACCTCAAGCAAGGCCTGGGGTTGTCCCAGGAAACCCTCTACGTGCTGCGTGGCAAGATGGTCCGATTCAACAGCCTGCCCGGCCAGGCTGGCCTGCAAGGCAACGCCGCGGCAGGCGCGCGGCTGTTGCAGGGCCTACAGGACAGCCGCCTGTCGGGCACCTACAGCGCCTACAACTACTACCTGCAATCGGCCATCGATGCCGGCAGCCTGGGCGGCGTCGAGGCCACCGTCGGTGGCCAGGTGCATGCCGACGCTGCCAGCTACCTGCTGCGCCAGGGCACGATGATCGAACAGGCCAGCGCGCCCTTCGCCAGCGGCACGGACCTCAAGGTCGGCCAGACGCGGTTGTGGAGCACAGCCCTGGCCAGCTACCTGGGCACCGACGGCTCGTCCCACGCACGCAGCAGCAACGAGCACAGCCAAGGACTGATGATCGGCCTGACCCAGCGCTTTTCCGAACAGCTCAGCGCCCATGCAGGCTTCGGCTACAGCCGCGGCAACATCGGCGGTGCCGGCGGCGAGGCGGACACCGACCTGACCTTCCTCAGCGCAGGCGCACGCTTCGCGCCGGATAGCCTTGAGCAAGGGCTGTTCATCGAGGCCGATGCCCATGCCGGCTGGTTCGACTACCAGAGCAAACGCGACCTGGGTAACGGCCTGGGCCAGGCCAAGGGCGACAGCCATGGCAACCTGGCCGGGGCCGGCTTGGCGCTGGGCTATCGGATGCAGGCGGGCACCCTGACGCTGGAGCCAAGCCTAGGCGTGCGCGTCAGCCAGGTGGACCGTTCGGGCTTCACCGAAAAAGGCAGCGAGCTGGCGCTGGAGGTGGACAGCCTCCAGGAAACCCGGCGCAGCGCGGTAGCCAACCTCCAGGCCAGCCTGGCGCCGGTAGAGCTGAGCGGTGGCTGGCAGCTGGTGCCGGGGTTCACGCTGGGGTACGAGCATGTGTTGGGCGATCATCAGGTCGACAGCGAAGGCCACCTGCTGGGGCTGGATATCGAACAGCGCGCGGCGTACGACAACCGCGACCTGTTCACTGCCGGGGTCAATGCGATGGCCTCCCTCGGAGCGTTCAGCGTGGGGGCTGAAGTGGCGGCTGGCGGTGGCGGTGACAGCCATGGGGTGAGCGGTAGCCTGAAGGCCAGCTACGCGTTCTGACGGTTTGGGGCTGCGTAGCAGCCCCCCAACGGCCTACCCTCTGCGCCGAACCTGCGCCGGGCTCACGCCATAGGCCTGCTGGAAATACTGCGCGAACCGCCCCGCATTGCTGAAGCCATGACGCAACGCCACCTGAGACACCGAGACAGGCTCCCCATGCACCAATGACTCGTAGGCCTGCTCCAAGCGCACTTGCCGCTGGTAATCCACGATCGAACATCCCAGGAACCTGCGAAACCCCTGCTGCAACGCACGCAAGCTGACGTTGGCGAGGGCCGCCAAGTCCGTCCCGCTGGTCGCGCTCGATGGGTGGGCACGGATCCAGTCCATGGCCAGCTTCACGTGCCGTGGCGCGATCTGCGGCACGGGCCGGCGCAAGGCTTGGCTATGGTTGTGCGGCCAGGCCTCGAGCACCGCGTCGACCAGCATTTCCTGCAAACGCACCGGCATCAGCGCACCGGCATGGATCAGCTGGTCGAACTCGTTGCCGGTGGCCAGCTCGAGCAAGGCGCGAATGCCATGACAGGCAGCAACCTCCAGCGACACCACCGGCTCGAAGCGGATCGGCTGCAACACCGGCTTGCCCAGTAATGTCGCCAAGCGCTCGGTGATCAGGCTTCGGCGGATCGACATGCCGCATTGGGCATGGCCGTCGCTCAAGCGCAAGGTACGCAACGACCTTTTCTCGATGGCCAGGCCCATGCCAGGCAGCCCGACGGTTTCGCCCTGATGGCCGAAGACCACCTTGCCCGCGCTGGGCAACACGAAAGTGATCTCGTCCTGCGGGTCGGTGAAGGTTACGCAACAATCGCCCTGGTAGTGCATGCGGCGAAAGCTGACGCCCTCATGACGACCGTAGACGCCACCGATGAGCAGGTCGTCCGACAGCACCAGCGAATCGGCGTAGAGGTTGTCGAACATGCGCGAGAACAGTGCACCGAACGCCTCGCTGCGCATGTCCCGGGAGCGGAGAATGATCTGTTTGCGGAGCGTGCCGGTACTCACCATCAAGGCCACCTTCTTGTTATTGGACGCAAAAACGCCAGGACCTTACCAAGGGCGCATGACAGCGGCATGACCCCTGCGGCGCCCCACCCGCATAGTAATGGCAACATTTTGATGCAAACTTCGCAGGCGGATCGCCACCTACCTCCGTAGAATTGCTGCCTGGCGTGTGCTGCGTGCGCCCGGGAGCCTTCCCGAATACGGAGAACATTCATTTGTTTTCCGAGAGTCAGTCCATGTTGCATGCAGCCTCCACACATTCCTGGCATTTGCTGTTCCGCTTTTATGCGGTCGGCACGGCCATGCGCCACACCCTTCCCTTCTTCTCGCCTTTCGCTGCAGTGGTCCGGACCATCCGGCGCCATCGTTTCGCTGTGTCCACGCTCCGACGCACCGCTGCTTTTGCGCAGGCGACGCCATGAACGAGGACTCCTTGATGAATGCTCCCCTTCCCACCCTCACCTCGCAATCGGTGCTGCGCCGCTTGCTGGCCAGCGAAGCCGCAGGCGGCGTGTTGTTGATGTTCACCGCAGCCCTGGCCATCGTGATCGCCAACAGCCCCTGGGCCGAGGCCTACCAACACCTGCTGCACCTGCCCGTGGGGCCGACGCTCAGCGACAAGCTCGGGCCGATGACCGTGCACCTGTGGATCAACGACGGCCTGATGGCGGTGTTCTTCCTGCTGGTGGGCCTGGAGATCAAGCGTGAGCTGGTCGATGGCCGGCTCGCCACCTGGGAACAACGGCGCCTGCCGGCCTTGCCGGCACTGATGGGCATGGCCCTGCCGGCGCTGATCTACCTGGCGTTTTCGCGCAACGAACCGGGGCTTGCCGGTGGCTGGGCGATCCCTGCCGCCACTGACATCGCCTTCGCCGTCGGCGCCCTGGCGCTGCTGGGGCGGCATGCGCCGCTGTCGTTGAAGGTGATGCTGGTCTCGGTGGCAATCATCGACGACATGGGCGCAGTGGCGATCATCGCATTGTTCTACACCTCGTCGATCAACCTGGTGGCCCTGGCGGCGGCGGCCGGGATCGTCGTTGTCCTGCTGGCGTTCAACCGCCTGCGTGTGGTGTCGCTGTGGCCCTACCTGCTGGGCATCGTCGCGCTGTGGTACGTGACCCTGCTCTCCGGCGTGCATGCCACCATCGCCGGCGTGGTCGGCGCGCTGCTGATTCCCTACAGCGCCGGGGCCGGCAAAGGTGACGACGCCAGCCCGTTGCTCAAGCTTGAGCATGGCCTGGCACCTTGGGTCGGTTTCCTGATCGTGCCGGCCTTCGGCTTCGCCAATGCCGGTGTGTCCTTCAGCCACCTGAGCTGGAGCGACGTACTCGCCCCGCTGCCGCTGAGCATCGCCCTGGGTCTGCTGTTGGGCAAGCAACTGGGGGTGTTCGCCGGGGTGCTGCTGGCGGTCAAGACGGGTCTGGCGGCCAAACCGCGCGGCGCCAGCTGGCTGCAGATCTATGGCGTGGCCATGCTCTGCGGCATTGGCTTCACCATGAGCCTGTTCATTGGCGAACTGGCCTTCCCGGGGCAGCCGGAGCGTATCGACGAAGCGAAGATCGGCATCCTCCTCGGCTCGCTGCTGTCGGCACTGATCGCCTGCGCCATCCTGCGCTTTGCGCCCAAGCCCGAAGCCTAGCGGGCCCCGTGTCCCCATCGCCGGCAAGCCGGCTCCCACAGGTTCGGCGGTGTCTACGACCGCAGCGCAATACACGTGGGAGCCGGCCTGGCAGCGATCGAGGCGGCACGAACAGCGCCAGGTTGTCGGCCCGCACAGCCCATGATCGACGCTCGACCATTCGTCGAGCTTCCCACCCACCCAGCCCAACCCCCGCAGCCCACGCCCTTCTAACGACCATGTGCGCATCACCGCCTCGGAGGGGCAATCGACAATGAACGAACGCTTGCTGGACCCGCTGACGAACTCGACCATCTTTGGCATCTCTGTCCTTAACTGGTTGCTGGCCCTGGGAGTCAGCCTGGTCACCTTCCTGGTCGCCCGCTGGGCCATCAGCTTCGTCAAGCGCAGGGTGCAGGGCTGGTCCGCCCATGATGGTCACTTCGCCCAGGTGCTGGCCAAGGTGCTCGAAGGCACCAGCAATGTCCTGTTGTTCCTCGCCGCCCTGCTCATCGGCCTGAGCGTGCTGGACCTGCCGGAGCGCTGGCTGGACCGGGTCGGCAGCCTATGGTTCGTGGTGGCTGCGTTGCAGATAGGCCTGTGGGCCAACCGCGCCATCGCCCTTGGCCTGTCCCGCTATTTCGCCCGGCACAGCAGCGCCGGCCTCTACCAGGGCAGTGCCCTGGCCACGCTGTCCGCCTGGGGCGCCAGGGTGCTGCTCTGGTCGATGGTGCTGCTGGCCATGCTCTCCAACCTCGGGGTGAACATCACCGCCTTCGTCGCGAGCCTGGGCGTGGGCGGTATCGCCGTGGCGCTGGCGGTGCAGAACATTCTCGGCGACCTGTTCGCCTCGCTCTCCATCGCCGTGGACAAGCCGTTCGAAGTGGGCGACTTCATCGTCATCGGCCCGCTGGCCGGAACGGTGGAGCACATCGGGCTGAAGACCACACGCATCCGCAGCCTCGGCGGCGAGCAGATCGTCATGGCCAACGCCGGCATGATCAGCAGCACCATCCAGAACTACAAGCGCCTGCAGGAGCGGCGCATCGTCTTCGAGTTCGGCCTTTCCTACGACACCCCCACCGAAGCGGTGAAGAAGGCGCCGGGCATCGTCGCGCAAGTGATCCAGAAGCAGGACAAGGTGCGCTTCGACCGTGCCCACCTGCGCGGTTTCGGCAAGGAGTCGCTGGAGTTCGAATGCGTCTACATCGTGCTCGACCCGGGGTACAACCTGTACATGGATATCCAGCAGGCGATCAACTTCCAACTGCTGGAACAGTTCGCCGGCATCGGCGCGAAATTCGCCGTGCCGGCGCGGGCGATCAAGGTGACCTCGCTGCCGGAAGCCTCGAACCAGGTGGGCCGCGACCAGGGTGGCCACAAGGCCAGGGAGTGATCAACCGATCCCTGGACGAGCCACTTCGAAGTGACCGCGGAACACCGTTTCGACAATACGCCATTGCCCTTCCACCCGTTGGTAGCGGTCTTGGTAGAACCCGCCCAACTGGCGGGTCGCCCCGGTCTCGCCGTCGCGGTTCTGGTAATGCAGGGCCCAACGGGCCCTGGCGTTGTCGGCGTCCTGGAAGTCGATCTCCGGGTTGGCGGCGTGGTGCAGGTCGATCACCCTGGGCACGCAGGCCAACTCGCGGAACAACGCCAGGAACGGTTCCCGGTCACGGAAGAGGCCCAGCGGCCCATAGTCGATCAGCACCTCGCCCGTGGCGAAGCAGTCACGGATGGTCGTCACGTCCTTCAGGTCGCAGGCGTTCAGGTAGCGATGCTTGAGCTGGCGGATAGCCTCCAGGGCTTCCAGGCGGTCGATGCGTTGTTCCAGGTCCACTGCGTTCACCTTCCTTGACGGGTGATTGTAGACCCGACCCTACTCCCTCCAAAAACCACCCCGCACCCTCCATTCGGACTAGGCGCTCAGCGTGCCTGTCCCGCACGGACTTGACTGTTCAAGACACCGTTTTGCTTGTGCCCGCCATTGCCCAGGTATTCGTTCGAATGTTCATCTTTACACTTGATTTACATTTGTGAATCGATAGTATTCGCACCCAATAAAAACAACGCGAGTGATTCTCAATGGCAAAAAAGTACGTCGCCCCAGCATCCCTGTCGATGCTGGGCCTGCTGGCAGTGCCTGCTGTTCACGCTGAAACCCAGGACACGCTGGCCCTGCCGGCGACTTCAGTGACCGGTGCCTACGAGCAGCAGAGCTACAAGGCCACCGAAAGCAAGAGCGCGCTGAAGATCGACGCGCCCCTGCGCGACATCCCCCAGACCGTCAATGTCGTCCCTGAAAGCGTGATCAAGGACCAGGGTGCCCAGTCCATGGAGGACGTACTCAAGAACGTACCTGGCGTCGGCCTGTCCAACGGCGACGGCCAGCGCGACCAGGTCACCATCCGTGGCTTCAACGCCATTGGCGACATGTACATCGATGGCGTGCGCGACGACGCCCTGTATTTCCGCGACCTGTCCAACATCGAGCGCGTCGAGGTCATCAAAGGCCCGGCAGCCGTGCTCTATGGCCGTGGCTCGTCCGGCGGCCTGATCAACAGCGTCAGCAAGAAGCCAGGCTTCGCGCCCAAGCACGAAGTGGGCATGACCCTGGACACCGAGGGCAAGCGCCGCACCCAGTTCGACACCGGCTGGGCCGACCCGCAAGGCAACCAGGCCTACCGCCTGACCGGCGCCTTCGAAGACAGCGACACCTTCCGCGACGATGGCTACATCGACCGCAAGGCCATCGCCCCGTCGGCCTACTTCCGCCTCTCCGACGACCTGGAGCTGAACCTCGGCGCCACCTACCTGTACGACAAGCGCCTGATCGACTTCGGCATCCCGGCCTTGGGCAACCGCCCGGTGGACGTCGACCGTGACAAGCGCTTCGGCTCCGGCGATGCGGACCAGGACTATGCCCGCAGCGAGGTGTTCTCGTTCACCGCGAGCCTGGACTACCGCATCAACGACGATTTCACGCTGACCAATACCAGCCGCTACTACCACTACGACCTGGACCGTAACAACACCCTGGCCGACAGCAGCCCTACCCGCTTCGTCACCGCGCCGAACGGCGAACTGCTGGTCAAGCTCAACCGCGGCAACGTGGCCCGCGACGAGTACGGCGTGTTCAACCAGACCGAACTCAAGCAGCAAGCACAACTGGCCGGCATGCAGCACAACCTGCTCTATGGTGTGGAAGTGGGCTACCAGGACAAGTACCAGCGGGTGTTCAACCAGAACAACGTGGCCCAGGTTCCGGTCTATCGCGATGCCTTGGTACCGGTACCGGAACATGCGGCCAACCTGTCGTCCAAAGGCACCAACTATCAGCAGACCGCGGGCTTCTATGTGCAGGACCTGATCGAGCTGAACGACCAATGGAAAGCCCTGCTCGGCGTGCGCTACGACATCTTCGGCCAGGAATACGACGACATCCGCGCAGCCGACGTCGATCTGGATCGCACCGACAAAACCTGGAGCCCACGTGTCGGCCTGGTGTACCAGCCGGACCAGATCCAGTCGTATTACGTCTCCGTCAGCCGCAGCTACCAGCCTTCGGGCGAAATGTTCGCGGTCAACGCAGGCAACGCCGACCTGGAACCTGAAAAAACCACCAACTACGAACTGGGCGCCAAGTGGGACCTGCTCGACAGCAAGCTGTCGGTGACCGCGGCGATCTTCCGCCTGGAACGCACCAACATGCGTACCCCGGACCCGGTGACCCCTGGACTGACCATCCTGGCCGGCGAGCAGCGCACCGACGGCTTCGAAGCCACCATCAGCGGCCAGCTCTCGGACAAGTGGCAGGTCTACGCCGGCTACGCCTTCCTGGATGCCGAGATCGTCAAGTCCAACGCCAAGACCAACGGCGTCTCCAACGAGGGCCAGACCCCGACGCTGACACCGCGCAACAGCGCGAACCTGTGGCTGGTGCGTACCCTCACCCCGCAATGGCGTGTGGCCGCCGGTGCCAACTACGTGGACGAGCGCTACACCGCCCTGGACAACCAGGTGGTGATGCCCGGCTACACCACCTTCGACGCCGCGCTGCTGTACAGCGAACAACACTGGGACATGGCGCTGCGCCTGAAGAACGCCTTCGACCGCGACTACTACGCCTCCGCCCACGGCTCGGTGGACCTGATCACCCCAGGTGCGCCGCGGACCCTGGAAGCGAGCGTGGCCTATCGCTTCTGATCGCCCCTCCCGCGCCGGCTAGCGCCGTGCGCGGGCTTTCCCCCCAATCGTGCGCCGCAACCGGCTGCCGAGACGGCAAGCTGATTGCCTAACGCAGCTGCATTACCTAGGCTAGGGGCCTTTCCTCGCCATGAGACAGGGCCATGTCAGAACACGAAACCGCAAGCGCAGGCCGCTTCAACAGCATCGAAATCCGTGTACTCGGCTCGCTGATCGAAAAACAGGCCACCAACCCGGAAACCTACCCGCTGACACTCAACGCCCTGGTCCTGGCCTGCAACCAGAAAACCAGCCGTGAACCGGTGATGAACCTCTCGCCCGGCCAGGTCGGCCAGGCCTTGCGTACCCTGGAAGGCCAGGACATGACCCGCCTGCAGATGGGCAGCCGCGCCGACCGCTGGGAGCATCGGGTGGACAAGGCCCTGGAACTGGTGCCGGCGCAACTGGTGCTGATGGGGCTGATGTTCCTGCGCGGGCCACAGACACTCGGCGAATTGCTGACCCGCAGCAACCGCCTGCACGACTTCGACGATGTGGAACAGATCCAGCATCAGCTCGAGCGCCTGATCGCCCGTGGCCTGGCCTTGCACCTGCCACGCCAGGCCGGCCAGCGTGAAGACCGCTACACCCATGCCCTGGGCGACCCGGCGGACATCGAGGCGATCCTGGCCGCGCGCCAGCAAAGTGGCGGCGAGCGCAGCGCTGCCAGCAATGTGTCGCAAGAGCGGATCGAAGCCCTGGAGGCGCGGGTCGCTGCGCTGGAGGCACGCCTGGCCGAGCTCGAGGGCTGAGTCAGGGCTGTTCGGGGTCGGGGAAGTTGCGGCAGCTCTTGCGCTCGGCCAGCTCCCGGTCACTGGGGCGCTGGTCGACGAAGACGGTACGGCCGTCGGAATAGATTTCCAGGTAGCCCCAGTGCAGGTCCTGCTCCTGCTGCCCGGGCTTGGGCGGCACTAGCCACCAGGGTTCGCGGCTGATGAGGGTCATGGGCGTGGTCCGTCAGCGGGTCTGTCTAACACTATAGACAGATACGCCTCGAGGCCCTTTCGCGGGACAAGCCCGCGCCTACACCACCCGGAGGAGCGGGCTTGTGCCGCGCCAGGGCCGCACGGGCGCCCCCGGCGGCTGCAGCCGGCGCCGCGGGACGGCTCCGGTGCTCGACGGCAGCCAGGGAGGCCTTGGCGCCCTCGCCCACGGCGATGACGATCTGCTTGTACGGCACCGTGGTCACATCACCGGCGGCGAACACACCGGGGATATTGGTCTGGCCTTTGGCATCGACGATGATCTCGCCACGCGGCGACAGCTCGACGGTGCCCTTGAGCCAATCGGTGTTCGGCAGCAAGCCGATCTGCACGAAGATCCCCTCGAGCGCCACGTCATGCATCTGGTCGTTGCTGCGGTCCTTGTAGCGCAGGCCGGTGACCTTCTCGCCATCGCCCAGCACTTCGGTGGTCAAGGCGCTGGTGATGACCTTGACGTTCGCCAGGCTGTGCAGCTTGCGTTGCAGTACGGCGTCGGCACGCAGTTGGCTGTCGAATTCGATCAAGGTCACCTGGGCGACGATGCCTGCCAGGTCGATGGCCGCTTCCACGCCGGAGTTGCCACCACCGATCACCGCCACGCGCTTGCCCTTGAACAGCGGGCCGTCACAGTGCGGGCAGTAGGCCACGCCACGGGCGCGGTATTGCTGCTCGCCAGGCACGTTCATCTCGCGCCAGCGGGCGCCGGTGGCCAGGATCACGGTCTTGGCCTTGAGCGACGCACCACTGGCCAGGCGCACTTCGTGCAGGCCGCCGTCGGTGGCTGGAACCAGCGCTTCACCGCGCTGCAGGTTCATGATGTCCACGTCGTACTGCTTGACGTGCTCTTCCAGCGCCGTGGCCAGTTTCGGGCCTTCGGTTTCCTGCACCGAGATGAAGTTCTCGATCGCCAGGGTGTCGAGCACCTGGCCGCCGAAACGCTCGGCCGCGACACCGGTACGGATGCCTTTGCGCGCCGCGTAGATGGCCGCTGAGGCGCCTGCCGGGCCACCACCGACCACCAGCACGTCGAAGGCGTCCTTGGCGTTGATCTTCTCGGCCTGGCGGCTGCCGGCGTTGGTGTCGATCTTGCCGAGGATCTCCTCCAGGCCCATGCGGCCCTGGCCGAAGACTTCACCGTTCAGGTAGATGCTCGGTACCGCCATGACCTTGCGCGCCTCGACCTCATCCTGGAACAGCGCACCGTCGATGGCCACGTGGCGTACGTTGGGGTTGAGCACCGCCATCAGGTTCAGCGCCTGGACCACGTCCGGGCAGTTCTGGCACGACAGCGAAAAATAGGTTTCGAAGGTGAACTCGCCTTCCAGGGCCTGGATCTGCTCGATCACGTCGGTACTGGCCTTGGACGGATGGCCGCCGACCTGCAGCAGCGCCAGCACCAGGGAGGTGAATTCATGGCCCATGGGGATGCCGGCGAAGCGCAGGCTGATGTCGGCACCCGGGCGGTTGAGCGAGAACGAAGGGCGACGGGCGTCGCTGCCGTCCTCGCGCAGGGTGATGAGGTTCGACAGGCCGGCGATCTCCACCAGCAGGTCGTGCAATTCGCGGGACTTCGCGCCGTCGTCGAGGGAAGCAACGATCTCGATCGGCTGGGTGACCCGCTCCAGGTAGGTTTTCAGTTGCGATTTAAGCGTGGCGTCCAACATACGGGCGATTCCTTTTTCAAAACTCGGATACAAAAACGCCCAGGCGAGATCGCCCGGGCGTTTGACGGGGCGGCAGCTACTTCAGCTTTGGCGGCTGGCTACCGCCCGCGATTGACGCATGGACCTCAGATCTTGCCGACCAGGTCCAGGGACGGCGCCAGGGTGGCCTCGCCTTCTTTCCACTTGGCCGGGCAGACTTCACCCGGGTGGGCGGCAACGTACTGGGCAGCCTTGACCTTGCGCAGCAGCTCGCTGGCATCGCGGCCTACGCCACCGTCGTTGATTTCGACGATCTTGATCTGGCCTTCAGGGTTGATCACGAAGGTACCGCGATCGGCCAGGCCGGCTTCTTCGATCAGCACGTCGAAGTTGCGGGCGATGACGTGGGTCGGGTCACCGATCAGCGGGTACTGGATCTTGCCGATGGTTTCCGAAGTGTCGTGCCAGGCCTTGTGGGTGAAGTGGGTGTCGGTGGACACACCGTAGATTTCCACGCCCAGCTTCTGGAACTCGGCGTAGTTGTCGGCCAGGTCACCCAGTTCGGTCGGGCAGACGAAGGTGAAGTCGGCTGGATAGAAGAACACGACGGACCACTTGCCCTTCAGGTCGGCTTCGCTGACCTGGACGAACTCGCCCTTGTGGTAGGCGGTAGCGTTGAACGGTTTGACCTGGCTGTTGATGATTGGCATGAGAGACACTCCTTCATGGGGTTGAAATCAGTTGACGGAGAGAATCCTAACCAACGAGATCGATAAACGCTCATTGGCAAACCTCATGCTCGTGATTGGTTTTGGCTATAACCGAGGATAATTAATAGAAGGGATTGGGCTGAGCAAAGGATTGCGGGTATTCACGACGGGATGCGTCCTTGTGGGAGCGGGCTTGCCCCGCGATTGACCCGGCCCTGCCATCGCGGCGGCATGGCAAGGGCTTCGCCCTTGATCGCGGGACAAGCCCGCTCCCACAGGGCTGCGCTAATCAATGGTTCTCCGCGTGACTGCGCAGCCCGAAGGGCTGGGTAATCTCCCTCAGGATCTGCTGGGAGCGGCCTTGCGTCAGCGCGTGGCCGTGCGCATGGTGACGAACTCTTCGGCCGCCGTCGGGTGCACGCCGATGGTCTCGTCGAACTGCTGCTTGGTGGCGCCGGCCTTGAGAGCGATACCCAGGCCCTGGATGATCTCCCCGGCATCCGGCCCGACCATGTGGCACCCCAGGACCTTGTCGGTGTCGGCATCGACCACCAGCTTCATCAGGGTCTTCTCCTGGATATCGGTCAGGGTGAGCTTCATCGCACGGAAGCGGCTCTCGAAGATCTGCACTTTGTGCCCGGCCTCCAGCGCCTGCTCTTCGGTCAGGCCCACGGTGCCGATCGGCGGCTGGCTGAACACCGCGGTGGGGATATTCTGGTAGTCGACCGGCCGGTAGTCCTCGGGCTTGAACAGACGGCGCGCCACGGCCATGCCTTCGGCCAGGGCCACCGGGGTGAGCTGGACGCGGCCGATCACGTCGCCGATGGCGATGATCGAAGGCTCGGTGGTCTGGTACTGCTCATCGACACGGATGAAACCGCGAGCATCGAGTTCAACGCCGGTATTCTCCAGCCCCAGGTTGTCCAGCATCGGACGGCGCCCGGTGGCGTAGAACACGCAGTCGGCGACCAGCTCGCGGCCATCCTTGAGGGTGGCCTTGAGGCTGCCGTCGTCCTGCTGGTCGATGCGCTGGATGTCGCTGTTGAACTGCAGGTTCAGGCCGCGCTTTTCCAGCTCTTCCTTGAGGTGGGTACGCACCGAGCCGTCGAAGCCGCGCAGGAACAGGTCGCCGCGATACAGCAGCGTGGTATCGGCGCCCAGGCCCTGGAAGATCCCGGCGAACTCCACGGCAATGTAGCCGCCGCCGACCACCAGCACGCGTCGCGGCAATGCCTTGAGGTAGAACGCTTCGTTGGAGGTGATGGCCAGCTCCCTGCCCGGGATGTCCGGTATTTGCGGCCAGCCGCCGGTGGCGATGAGGATATGCCGGGCGCTGTAGCGCTGGCCTTCGACCTCCACCTCATGGGCGCCGGTGATGCGCGCATGGCCCTGGAGCAGGGTCACACTGCTGTTGACCAGCAGGTTGCGGTAGATACCGTTGAGGCGCTCGATTTCACGGTTCTTGTTGGCGATCAGCGTGGCCCAGTCGAAGTGCCCCTCCTCGAGGGTCCAGCCGAAGCCTGCCGCCTGCTCGAGTTCATCGGCCACATGGGCACCGTACACCAGCAGCTTCTTGGGCACGCAACCGACGTTGACGCAGGTGCCTCCCAGGTAGCGGCTCTCGGCCACCGCCACCTTGGCGCCGAACCCCGCGGCGAAGCGCGCCGCACGCACACCGCCGGAACCGGCGCCAATCACGAACAGATCAAAATCGTAGGCCATGCATTCAGTCTCCTTGGCTGGCGCCCAGCATACCGCCGTTGCGCGCTGGGGACAAAAAAGCCACCCCGAGGGGTGGCTTTCGTACCAGCGCAGGACGGATCAGTACGCCTTGCCAGTCTTGTAGTAGTTCTCGAAGCAGAAGTTGGTCGCCTCGATGTAGCCTTCGGCGCCGCCGCAGTCGAAACGCTTGCCCTTGAACTTGTACGCCAGCACGCAGCCGTCCTGGGCCTGCTTCATCAGCGCGTCGGTGATCTGGATCTCGCCGCCCTTGCCTGGCTCGGTATTCTGGATGATGTCGAAGATATCCGGGGTCAGGATATAGCGGCCGATGATCGCCAGGTTCGACGGGGCATCTTCGGGCTTGGGCTTCTCGACCATGTTGGTGACCCGGTAGATGTCATCGCGGATCATGTCGCCGGCGATCACACCGTACTTGTTGGTTTCCTGCGGGTCGACTTCCTGGATGGCGACGATCGAGCAACGGAACTGGTTGTACAGCTTGACCATCTGGGTGAGGATGCCGTCGCCTTCGGGGTTGACGCACAGGTCGTCCGCCAGCACCACGGCGAACGGCTCGTCGCCGATCAGCGGACGGCCGGTGAGGATGGCGTGGCCCAGGCCTTTCATCTCGGTCTGGCGGGTGTAGGAGAAGGAACACTCGTCCAGCAGACGGCGGATACCGACCAGGTATTTTTCCTTGTCGGTGCCCTTGATCTGGGTTTCCAGCTCGTAGCTGATGTCGAAGTGGTCTTCCAGGGCGCGCTTGCCGCGGCCAGTCACGATGGAGATCTCGCTCAGGCCGGCATCCAGGGCCTCCTCGACGCCATACTGGATCAGTGGCTTGTTGACCACCGGCAGCATTTCCTTGGGCATGGCTTTGGTAGCAGGCAGGAAGCGGGTGCCGTAGCCGGCTGCCGGGAACAAGCATTTCTTGATCATATACATCCTTAAACAAAGGCTGGGCCTGTGGAGTTCGGCGCAGTCTAATCAGGCGGCACTCACCTTACAATGCCCTACCCCTGGCCGACCGATGCCATGATAGAGATAACCCAGTGCCGATAGTTCCGATGGGTCATAAATATTGCGACCATCGAACAGCGCCGGCATGCGCATAAGGCCCCGTATGCGCAAGAAATCCGGTTGCCGGAACTGCTTCCATTCGGTCACCAACACCAGCGCATCGGCGCCTTCGACACAGGCATAGGGGTCCTGGGTCAGGCGCAACTGGGCGCTGGCCACCGCCTGCGGATAACGCGCGGCGACGCCGCCCAGGGCGGCCGGGTCGCAGGCCTGCACCCGCGCCCCGGCTGCCAGCAGGGCATCGAGCAAGACCAGGCTGGGCGCCTCGCGCAGGTCGTCGGTACCGGGCTTGAAAGCCAGCCCCCAGATCGCCACGTTGCGCCCGCGCAGGAAACCGCCGAAGTGCTGGCGCAGGGCTTCGAACAGCAAGGTCTTCTGCGTTTCGTTGCGCGCCTGTACGGCCTGGAGAATGGCCGGCTGGTAACCCTGCTGCTCGGCGCAATGGATCAACGCACGGACGTCCTTAGGGAAGCAGGAGCCACCGTAGCCACAACCGGCATAGATGAAATGGCTGCCGATACGCCGGTCGCTGCCGATACCCCGGCGCACCTGCTCGATATCCACGCCCAGGCGCGCGCAAAGCCCGGCCAGTTCATTGACGAAGGAGATGCGCGTGGCGAGGAAGGCGTTGGCCGCGTACTTGGTGAACTCGGCGGCGCGCGTGGACATCAGCAGCACCCGCTCGCGGTTGCGCACGAACGGCGCGTAGAGGCGCTGCAGGCACTGGCTGGCCGGCTCACTGTCGCTGCCGATGATGACCCGGTCGGGTCGCATGAAGTCGTCCACGGCGCTGCCTTCCTTGAGAAACTCAGGGTTGCTCGCCACGTCCACGGCATAGCGCACTCCCCGTTCGCGCAGGCCATTGGCGATATGCCGGGCAACGCGCTCGGCCGTGCCTACCGGCACGGTGGACTTGTTCACCACCAGGCACGCCCTGCCCAGGTGACGGCCAAGGCTGTCGGCCACGGCCAGCACGTGCTGCAGGTCAGCCGAGCCATCCTCCTGGCTCGGCGTGCCAACGGCGATGAACACCACCTCGGCACGTGCCAGGGCCTGGCCCCACTGGTCGCTGAAACTCAGCTGGCCGGTACCCAGGCCCGCCTGCAGCAACGCTTGCAACCCGGGCTCGTAGATCGGGCACTGCCCTTGGCACAACTGTGCAAGGCGCGCCTGGTCGCGCTCCAGGCACACCACACGGTTGCCCATTTCGGCGAAGCAGGCCGCCGTGACCAACCCCACATACCCCGCCCCGATCACACAGAGTTCCATGGCCGCACTCCCTTTCGAAGATTGCGGCCATTGCACCCCAGACGCCGTTGCAGGGCCGTGACAGCCCGGGGTCAAGGGTGTGACACGTCAGCTGCCGGTGCCCTGCCCAATCAACACGCCATCGACCTTCTGCCCGTACAGGTTGACGCCGTCGTTGGCGTGGTACTTCACCCGGGTCTTCTCGATCGAGCCGTCCACCAGGCGCGGGTCCTGGGGTCGTTCATGACGGTTGATCCAGGCAGCCACGTCCCAAGCCTGCTGGTCGCTCAGGCTGCCGGCGCGCCCCAGGGGCATGTTGTGCTTGATGAACGAGGCCGCGGTGTTGATCCGGTGCATGCCGGCGCCCCAGTTGTAGGAATCCTTGCCCCACAACGGCGGCATCACGTACTCGCCGGCCACCTTCTGGCCTTCGCCCTGGTCACCGTGGCAGAGCGCGCACTGTTCGTGGTAGACCTGCTCGCCGCGCTTGAAGTCATAGCCGGCGGCCGGCTGCGCCACCTCCGGGTAGCCGCGCCCTGGTGTTTCGACCCCCGTGGGCGCCTGGGTCGACAGCCAGTAGGCATAGACACTGAGCGCCGTCATCTGCGGGCTGTCGGCCGCCGGCGGCTTGCCGTTCATACTGAACTGGAAGCACCCCTGGATACGCTCGGCGAAGGTGTTGACCTTGTCGTTCTTCTTGCGATACGCCGGGTACATCGGGTAGGCGCCCCACAACGGCGCGGAATGGGCCAGCCGCCCCTGGTCCAGGTGGCAGTTGCTGCAGTTCATGCCATTGCCCACCGCCTCGGGCATCAACCGGCGGGTGTCGACGAACAGGGCATGCCCCTGGCGCACCATCTGGCCGAAGGCATTGTCGGGCAGGTCGCTTTCGGCCGGTGGGCTGAACACCGGTGCAGCCTGGCTGCCGGGTACCTTGAGCTGGGATTGGTCTTCCATGGCGATCGGCGCCGCCTGGGCAGTGCCCAGGGCCAGGAGCAACAGGGCTGGGTAAACCGGCTTCATGGCTGGGCCTCCTGGCTGGTGGGCTGGGCGAAGAATGCGGCGATGGCCTTGACCTCGTCATCGGTCATGGCCTTGGCCACACCGACCATCAGCTGGCTGGGGTCGTTGCTGCGGCTGCCGTCGCGCCAGGCATTGAGTTGCGCCACTAGGTAGCTGGCCGGCTGCCCGGCCAGCGGCGGGAAGTGCTCACCGATGCCACCACCGCCCGGGCCGTGGCACTGCACGCAGCCCGGTATCTGGCGGCTCCAGTCGCCATACAGGGCCAGGCGCGACACCGAGTCCTTGGCGATCTGCTGGCGGCGCAGGGTTGGCGCGGGGTCGGCAGGCAGGCTGGCGAGGTAGGCGCTGACGGCTTTGATTTCGTCCTCGTCCAGGGCCTTGGCGAGCGGCTCCATGACGGCCTGCTTGCGGCTGCCATCGCGAAAATCGACCAGTTGCTTGCTCAAGTAGCCGGCCGGCAGGCCAGCCAGGCGGGGGAAGCCGGCGGCAGCGATGCCTTTGCCGTCCGGGCCGTGGCAGCCCAGGCAAGCCATGGCGGCGGGGTTCTGCCCACCCTGGGTGAAGATCTTCTGGCCATCGACGGCATGCGCCGTGGGCCAGGCCAGGATCAGCAGGCTGCCGATCACGACGCGACTCAACGGTTTCATCAGGGACGCTCCATTTTCCTTGTTATAAGCTTAGGCTTATTCGGTATAAGCTTAGAAAGAGTAGGCCTATCCCTGGTGGGGAACAACGCCCACCGGACAAGAAAATGGCAATTTGCCTGTTAATCGCTCATTGGCTGAGCTGGATCAAGATCCTGAGATGCACTGGGTCGCCGCGGTGCGCACGTCACCCAGGCGCAGAGGGAAGTTGTTCAGCCGCTCGTGCAGCTTGATGCTGCTGCCGCTGCCACGCTTGTCGATATCCACCAGGGCCGCAGGGCCGGCACCTGCGGAAAGCTTCTGCGGCACGATCAGGCGCAGGCCGTCGTCGCCGCGGGGCTCCTCCACCAGAGGGTCGCGCGTTTCGGCCAACTTGCTCTTGACGCAGTCGGCATACTGGCGAGGCGTCTTGCCGGACATCACGTCCAGGGTTTCCCGGGATTGTTCGAGTTCCGAAACACTGACACAGCCGCCCAGCACCACCAACGACATCGCCGCCACCAACCACTTCATTCGCACCACCCTCGGAATCGACAAGAAACGCTTGGACAACAGCCGGGCGGATTTGCTCCCTGCTTTGGCAGATTTATCTTCGGCCCGACCATCCGGGCGCGAGTCCATCCTGACATCGTGGTATCGTTTGCCTTTGCTGAACCAACCCTTGCGGAGCACCCCATGAAATTCGTACACCAGCGCGAGCACCTGAACGAGGACGACGTGGTCGTCATCGAATGCTCCCAGCGCTGTAATATCCGCCTGATGAACGACGCCAACTTCCGCAGCTTCAAGAATGGCGGCCGGCACACCTACCACGGTGGGCACTTCATCAAGTTCCCGGCCAAGATCACCGTGCCCAGCACCGGCTTCTGGAACATCACCATCGATACCGTGAGCCCGCGCCCGATCTCGGTGACGCGCAAGCCGACCTTCACCCACAAGATCAAGATCATTCGCCGTTCGTCCTCCAGACTCGGATAAGGCCCCGCCATGACCCAGACCATCAAATACGTGATCAAGTACAAGCTCGACGGCGAGCGCCGCTGGGACTTCGCCTTGATGCCGGACGCCTCCCAGGAACAAGCCCTGGAAGCGCTGCGCAAGATCCATGGCGAGGACGCCGAGAAAATCAGCGACATCCAGGTCAGCAAGGCCCTGTAATCCCCGCCCGCCCCCGCCACAAGGAGTAACGCATGAGCAACTGGCCCGACCGACGCATTCTCGATCTGCTGGGCATCCAGTTGCCCATCCTCCAGGCACCCATGGCGGGAGCCACCGGTTCAGCCATGGCCATCGCCGTAGGCAATGCCGGCGGGCTCGGCGCCCTGCCCTGCGCCATGCTCAGTGCCGAGCAGGTGCGCGCCGAGATCGAGGCGTTTCGTGCCGGCTGCCAAGGCCCGCTCAATCTGAACTTCTTCTGCCACCAGCCACCGGCACCCGATGCCGAGCGCGACCGGCGCTGGAAGCAGGCGCTCAAGCCGTATTACGAGGAAGTGGGCGCGGACTTCGACGCCCCGACGCCGGTCTCCAACCGTGCCCCGTTCGACGAGCAGAGCTGCCAGCTGGTGGAGCAGCTGCGCCCCGAGGTGGTGAGCTTTCACTTCGGCCTGCCCCAGGCCGACCTGCTGCGACGAGTCAAGGCCAGTGGCGCCAAGGTGCTGTCCAGCGCCACCACGGTGGAAGAAGCCGTGTGGCTGGAGGCCAATGGCTGTGACGCGGTCATCGCCATGGGCTACGAGGCGGGTGGGCACCGCGGCATGTTCCTGAGCGAAGACATCACCAGCCAGGTCGGTACCTTTGCACTGGTACCCCAGGTGGTGGATGCGGTGCGGGTACCAGTGATCGCCGCCGGTGGTATCGGCGACCACCGCGGCCTGGTCGCCGCCCTGGCCCTGGGCGCCTCGGCGGTACAGGTGGGCACCGCCTACCTGTTCTGCCCGCAGGCCAAGGTATCGCCGGCCCACCGCCGCGCGCTGGACAGTGCCCCGGCCAGCGACACAGCACTGACCAACCTGTTCACCGGCCGCCCGGCGCGCGGCATCAACAACCGCATCATGCGCGAGCTCGGGCCGATGAGCCCGCTGGCGCCGCGCTTCCCCCTTGCCGGGGGCGCGCTGATGCCACTGCGGGCGATCCGCGACCCCCAAGGCAACAGCGACTTCAGCAACCTATGGGCAGGCCAGGCGTTGCGCCTGGGGCAGCACCTGGATGCGGGCGAGCTGACCCGGCAGATCGCAGGCAAGGCCCTACAGCAGCTGGGCCTTGCTTCACGAACCTAGTCAGGCAGGCTGCGCGGCCCTTGCAGCCGTACGACGACGGGTCAAGGCGATCAACAGGATGAAGCAGGTCACTGCGGCGGTCATCAATGTCTCGTAGCGATACGCATCGCTGAACAGCATGTAGCCCAGCACCATGACGATCAGGCCGATCACCAGCCAGGTCAGCCAGGGGAACAGCCACATCTTCAGTGCCAGCTCCGTGCCTTCGCGCTCGGCGCGGGCACGCATGCGCAGCTGCGACACGGCGATCACCAGATACACCAGCAAGGCGATGGCGCCGGTAGTCGACAGCAGGAAGCCGAACACCTTGCCTGGGAACACGTAGTTGACGAAGCAGCCGACGAAACCCGCCAGGGTCGACAGCACCACCGCCACAGTGGGTACGCCATTGCCTGAGATGCGCTTGATCATCCGCGGCGCCTCGCCCCGCGCGCCCAGGGAGTAGAGCATGCGCGATGCGGTGTAGAGACCCGAGTTCATGCAACTGGTCACCGCCACCAGCACCACCAGGTCGACCATCAGCTTGGCACCCGGCACGTTCAGTACCTCGAGCACGCGCTGGAACGAGCCGACGGCCTTCAGGCCCGGGTCGTTCCAGGCCACCAGCGACACCACCAGGAAGATGGACGCCAGGTAGAAGATGGCGATGCGGTACACCACCAGGTTGGTCGCGCGGCGGATCTTCTCCTTGGGGTTGGCGGTCTCGTCAGCCGCGATGGTGACGATTTCCGCGCCGAAGAACGAGAAGATGGTGATCAGCACACCCCCAAGTACGGTACCAAAACCATTGGGCATGAAACCGCCGTTGGCCCACAGCTGGCTGACGCCGGAGGTCTCGGCCAGGGGCCAGGCGCCGAACACAGCCAAGCTGCAGATACCGATGAAGGCCAGAATGGCGATCACCTTGACCAGGGCGAACCAGTATTCGAACTCACCGAAGTTCTTCACGCTGATGAGGTTGGTGCCCGACAGCACGATCATGATCAGGAAGGCGAACAGCCAGGACGGCACCACCGGGAAGTAGGCGTGGAGAATGTCCGCGCCGGCAATGGCCTCGACCGGGATGATCAACACCCAGAACCACCAGTACAGCCAGCCGATGGTGAAGCCTGCCCAAGGGCCGATGGCCTCGGCGGCATAGGTGGAGAACGAACCGCTGTTGGGGTTGGCGATGGCCATTTCACCGAGCATGCGCATCACCAGCAGCACCAGCAGGCCGGTCATTGCGTAGGAGATGAGGATGGCCGGGCCGGCGGTGGCGATGGCGTTGGAGGAGCCGATGAACAGGCCCGCGCCGATGATGCCGGCGATGGAAATCATGGATACCTGACGTGAGGTCAGGCCGTGCTGCAGCGAACGCTGTTTCTTTTGTTGTTGCGATGCCATGGGGAACCCTCGAATGGGTCGGCCGCCGCAAGGGGCGGCTGAAAAATGGAGCAGGATGCGAGTAAGTCGTAGTTGCTGAGTTGTTGTTGTTTTATTCGGAAACAGGCGCGGGCAGATCGACAACCGTCATGTTTTTCTCCTACATCGACAGCGGGTTGTAATCGTTGACGCGGGTCAGTATTAATCTATAAGGCAAGGTCAACAAACGACCTTTTCGAAGCACATAATTCCGTTACGGAATGAATTCCTTCCCTTTTTTGCTCAAGGGGATCGGTAAACGTAACCCATGCATGCACCCAGATATCCTCAACGCGCTGGAGCCGTTCGACCTGGCCTGCTTTATTCAAGAATTAAAGGAATGACCGCAATCGAATAATTCGTTTGCACGAATCCGAGCCCGCACGCTTCGATAATAAGAAACCCAAACAAAAGGTTTGCATGCCCATGCAACAGGACAGTATCAGCCACTCCATTGCCATCGTTCACCCGATTACACTTTCCCATGGCCGCAACGCCGAAGTCTGGGATACCGATGGCAAGCGTTATATCGATTTCGTCGGGGGTATCGGCGTACTCAACCTGGGCCATTGCAACCCTGCCGTGGTAGAGGCGATCCAGGCCCAAGCCACCCGCCTGACCCATTACGCGTTCAATGCAGCGCCCCATGGCCCGTACCTGGAGCTAATGGAACGCCTGCGACACTTCGTGCCGGTCAGCTACCCGTTGGCGGGCATGCTCACCAACAGCGGTGCGGAAGCAGCTGAAAATGCCCTGAAAGTGGCGCGTGGCGCGACCGGCAAACGTGCCATCGTCGCCTTCGATGGAGGGTTCCATGGCCGTACCCTGGCCACCCTCAACCTCAACGGCAAGGTGGTGCCCTACAAGCAGCGCGTGGGTGAGCTGCCAGGGCCGGTCTACCATTTGCCCTACCCCAGCGCCGACACCGGCGTGACCTGCGAACAGGCGCTCAAGGCGATGGACCGGCTGTTCAGCGTCGAGCTGGCCGTGGAGGATGTGGCGGCATTCATCTTCGAGCCGGTGCAGGGCGAAGGCGGCTTCCTGGCGCTGGACCCGGCATTCGCCCAGGCGCTACGCCGTTTCTGCGACGCGCATGGGATCCTGATCATCATCGATGAGATCCAGTCCGGGTTCGGCCGCACCGGCCAGCGCTTCGCCTTCCCGCGCCTGGGGATCGAGCCAGACCTGTTGCTGCTGGCCAAGAGCATTGCCGGCGGCATGCCGTTGGGGGCCGTGGTCGGGCGCAAGGCGATCATGGACTCGCTGCCCAAGGGCGGCCTGGGCGGCACCTATTCCGGCAACCCGATCGCCTGC
Organism: Pseudomonas sp. NY15356; assembly: GCF_048068175.1. NCBI lineage: Bacteria > Pseudomonadati > Pseudomonadota > Gammaproteobacteria > Pseudomonadales > Pseudomonadaceae > Pseudomonas > Pseudomonas sp. NY15356. The sequence continues at coordinate 207,945 of NZ_JBLUPW010000002.1, forward strand.
GCGGCGGCACTGGCCAGCCTGGCGCAGATGAGCGATGAGAACCTGGCCACCTGGGGCGAGCGCCAGGAACAGGCCATCGTCGCACGCTACGAACGCTGGAAGGCGTCCGGGCTGACTTCGGCGCTGGGCCGCCTGACAGGCACCGGGGCCATGCGCGGCCTGGAGTTCGTCAATGCCGACGGCAGCCCGGCACCTGCGCAATTGGCCAAGGTGATGGAGGCTGCACGAGCCAAGGGCCTGTTGCTGATGCCCAGCGGCAAGGCGCGACACATCATTCGCCTGTTGGCCCCGTTGACGATCGAACCTGATGTGCTCGAGGAAGGCCTGGATATCCTCGAACAGTGCCTGGCCGAACTGGGCTGCGCTTAGAGCCCCAGCTCCTCGGGCGTGAGCATGTCGGACTCGAAGGCGATCCAGCCGCCTTCGAGCTCGGCGTGGCCGTTGACGATTGGGCCGTAGTAAGTCAGGCCGTTTTCCAAGGTCACGCAGATATGTGTGGCAGGCTTTTCCGGCGCTGCCAGGGTGCCGACGAAATGCACTTTCTTCAGGGTCTCGGTAACCGCTTCCAGGCCGACACGCATGTTGGGGTTTTCCATCGCTTCGGCGTCACCCCCACGGTCTTCGGCGCTGACGGTTACGGTGGCGATGTACGGGTATTTGCTCAATCAGGGTGCCTCGTGGGAACTGGGACGGCGCAGCAGGCGCCAGGGGTACCTAGGGTACGGCAGGTGACGACCAGGCGCGAGTGGTGCGGGGAATATTTGCACCGGCAGCATTGGCCCAATCGCCGGCTAGCCGGCGATTGAGTCGGCATTGCAGGACAACATCCTTCTGCCTACCGACATGGCCTCCCCCGCCCCAATCTGTTAGGGTGCCCGCCGATGCACGCCACACCACACGAGGATTCCGAGTGAGCGCCGAAGAACCCCTGATCGCCGACCTGTTCGAGGTCGACAAACGCCTGACCCTCAAGCCCGTCGTGGATTTCAACAGCTACCTGCGCAACGCCTTCGGTGAAGGCACCTGCCGCTGCCACCGCTGCGTAGACCTGAGCGGCGACGAGACCGGCTACGCCCACCGCCACACCTTCGCCCTGGAAGGCCGCACGCTGCATCGCCGCTTCGCCAACACTGCCGCCAGCGATGTGCTGCAGGTGCTGAAGAAAGCCTGGCTGTCCTACACCAAGGCCGACCTGCAACCAGTGGGCGAGCTGGACCTGGGTACCGTCAAGGCGTTCACCGAGGCTGCGCTGCACGAGCGCCTGCTGGCCCTGCTGCCCGCCAGCGGCCTGGCCCGGGAAAGCGACGGCCAGTGGCATTTGCAGGCCCTGGCCGACTGACACACGCCGATGGCCGCTCGGGCTCAATGCCCCTGGCGGCCATGCAGGATGGCGCGCCCCTTCTCCAGGTACGCCTCCATCTCCTGGTCCGGCACCATGCTGCCGCCCGTCGCCCATACCAGATGGGTGGCATTGGCCATGCGCCGCTCGTCCAGCCCCATGCGCTGGCGAAACCCCTGTTTTTCCAGCAATACCTGGCCCATGCCCGGCACGCCCGCCAATGCCGAGGGCTCCAACCGCTCGCCTTCGAGCCGGTCCATCAAAGCCAGCAGGCGGAACAGCTCTGCGTCACTGACGGTGTAATAGCCATCTACCAGGCGCTGCATGCTGCGCCCGACGAACCCTGAGGGCCGCCCGACCGCCAGCCCGTCGGCGGCGGTATGGTTATCCAGGCCGAAATCGTAGACCGACACCTGCTCATGCAACCCGGTATAGACCCCCAGCAGCATGCAGGGCGAATGGGTGGGCTCGGCGAACAGGCAATGCACCGCATCGCCGAACGCCTGCTTCAGGCCAAAGGCCACGCCGCCAGGCCCACCGCCCACGCCACACGGCAGATAGACGAACAGAGGGTGATCGGCATCGACCTGGATGCCTGCGCCCTGCAACTGCCCGCGCAGGCGCTCGGCGGCCACGGCGTAGCCGAGGAACAGGTCGGTGGAGTTTTCATCATCGACGAAATGGCAGTTGGGGTCGGCATCCGCTTCGCGCCGCCCCTGGGCCACGGCAACGCCGTAGTCGGCCTCGTACTCGCGCACCTCCACGCCACAAGCGCGTAGGCACTCCTTCTTCCACTGGCGGGCATCGGCGGACATATGCACTGTGGTACGGAACCCAAGCCGGGCCCCCATCACGCCAATGGACAGCCCCAGGTTGCCGGTCGAGCCGACGGCGATGCTGTATTGACCGAAGAAAGCCCGCGCTGCGTCGCTGTCGAGCACCGCGTAGTCATCGCCTGGCTTGAGCAGGCCGTGGGCCAGGGCGAGGTCCTCGGCATGCTTGAGCACCTCGTAGATACCGCCACGGGCCTTGATCGAACCGGAAATGGGCAGCTGGTTGTCGGCCTTGAGCCAAAGCCGGCCGCTGGGTGCGATACCCAGCTCGTCGCACAGCGCTGCCTGCAGCGTGGGCAAGGGCCTCAAGGGCGACTCGATCAGGCCACCGGACGCTGCCGTCTGCGGGAACGCCGAGGCGATGAACGGCGCAAAACGCTCAAGCCGGGCGCTGGCCTGGGCGATATCGGCGGCGCCCAGCGGCACATCGCCAAGCGCCTGGGCACAGGGCACGACGCCCGGATTGAACCAGGCAACCTGCGCATGACGCACCAGGTCGGCAATCAATGGGTGCTGCTGGCACCAGGTTTCCAGCGGGACGGCAAGGGCCATGGGCGACTCCAGGAGGTCAGCGAACGAGCCTTGGATTAGGCGGCACATGCCCTTGCCTTGGCAACCGTCGGATACTCATCCACGGCCCCGTCAGGTTCGTCATCGTCTGCTACCTTGGGAGAACCCGTTCACCCACAGGTGACTGACCATGGCCCGCACGACTCCCATCGAGCTGTACCGCAATATCGGCATCGTCGCCCATGTCGACGCCGGCAAGACCACCACCACCGAACGCATCCTGTTCTACACCGGGGTCAACCACAAGATGGGCGAGGTCCATGACGGCGCCGCCACCATGGACTGGATGGCCCAGGAGCAGGAGCGCGGCATCACTATCACCTCGGCGGCCACCACGGCCTTCTGGCAAGGCTCGACCAAGCAGTTCGCCAACAAGTACCGCTTCAACATCATCGACACCCCAGGCCACGTGGACTTCACCATCGAGGTGGAACGCTCGCTGCGCGTGCTCGACGGCGCGGTGGTGGTGTTCAGCGGCGCCGACGGGGTCGAACCGCAGTCCGAGACGGTCTGGCGCCAGGCCAACAAGTACCACGTCCCGCGCCTGGCCTACATCAACAAGATGGACCGCCAGGGCGCTGACTTCCTGCGCGTGGTCAGGCAGATCGACCAGCGCCTGGGCCACCATCCGGTGCCGATCCAGCTGGCCATCGGCAGCGAGGAAAATTTCCAGGGCCAGATCGACCTGGTAAAGATGAAGGCCATCTACTGGAACGACGCCGACCAGGGCACCAGTTATCGCGAAGAAGCCATCCCCGCCGAACTGCAGGCGCTGGCCGATGAATGGCGGGCGCACATGGTCGAGGCGGCAGCCGAGGCCGATGACGAGCTGCTCGGCAAGTTCCTCGAAGGCGAAGAACTGAGCACCGAAGAGATCAAGGCCGGTCTGCGCAAGCGCACCCTGAACAACGAAATCGTGCCGACCATCCTCGGTTCGTCGTTCAAGAACAAGGGCGTGCCACTGATGCTCGACGCGGTGATCGACTATCTCCCCGCCCCCAGCGAAATTCCGGCGATCAAGGGTACCGACCCGGACGATGAGAGCAAGCACCTGGAGCGCCACGCCGACGACAACGAGCCGTTCTCGGCCCTGGCCTTCAAGATCGCCACCGACCCTTTCGTCGGCACCTTGACGTTCGCCCGGGTGTACTCAGGCGTGCTCAGTTCAGGCAACGCTGTGCTCAACTCGGTCAAGGGCAAGAAGGAGCGCATCGGCCGCATGGTGCAGATGCATGCCAACCAGCGCGCCGAGATCAAGGACGTGTGCGCCGGCGATATCGCCGCACTGATCGGCATGAAGGACGTGACCACCGGCGATACGCTGTGCGATATGGACAAGCCGATCATCCTCGAACGCATGGACTTCCCCGACCCGGTGATCTCCGTGGCCGTCGAGCCCAAGACCAAAGCCGACCAGGAGAAGATGGGCATCGCCCTGGGCAAGCTGGCCCAGGAAGACCCGTCGTTCCGGGTCAAGACCGATGAAGAAACCGGCCAGACGATCATCTCCGGCATGGGCGAGCTGCACTTGGACATCATTGTCGACCGCATGAAACGCGAGTTCAACGTCGAGGCGAATATCGGCAAGCCGCAGGTGGCCTACCGTGAGAAGATCCGCAACACCTGCGAGATCGAGGGCCGGTTCGTGCGCCAGTCCGGCGGGCGCGGCCAGTATGGCCACTGCTGGATCCGCTTCGCCCCAGGCGACGAGGGCAAGGAAGGCCTGGAGTTCGTCAACGAGATCGTCGGTGGCGTGGTGCCGCGCGAGTACATCCCGGCGATCCAGAAAGGCATCGAGGAGCAGATGAAGAACGGGGTGCTGGCCGGTTACCCGCTGATCAGCCTGAAGGCTGCGGTGTACGACGGCTCGTACCACGACGTCGACTCCAACGAGATGGCCTACAAGATCGCCGCATCGATGGCCACCAAGCAGCTGTCGCAAAAAGGTGGGGCGGTGCTGCTGGAGCCGGTGATGAAGGTCGAGGTGGTGACCCCCGAGGAATACCAGGGCGATATCCTCGGCGACCTGAGCCGGCGCCGGGGGATGATCCAGGACGGCGACGAGACCCCGGCGGGCAAGGTGATCCGCGCCGAAGTGCCGCTGGGCGAGATGTTTGGCTACGCCACCTCGATGCGCTCGATGACCCAGGGTCGGGCCAGCTTCTCGATGGAGTTCACCCGCTATGCCGAAGCGCCGGCGAGCATCGCCGATGTCATCGTGAAGAAGAATCGCGGGGAGTCATAAGGCGAGCGCTACGCGCTCGACTCGGGGTAATCCCGCTCCCACAGGGATCGCGAAATCCTGTGGGAGCGGGATTACCCGCGAATGCATCAGATCAGACAGTGCTGCTTGTCAGTGCTGCTCACCCGCCCGCTTGAGCAGCTTCTTGCAGCGTTCCGAAAGATGCACCACCCGCAGGTGCTTGCCCGCCTTGGCATAACGTTCGCGCAAGGTCTTCAATGCCGCGATTGCTGAATAGTCCACGAAGCTCAGGTGCCTGCAGTCCAGGGTCACGCTGGCCGGGTCCTGCGCCGGGTCGAACTGATTGAGGAACGGCGTGGTCGAGGCGAAGAACAGGGTGCCGTGCACTTGGTAGACCTTGCCGCCTTCGTCATCGACATGGCTGTCGGCATACAGCTCGCGGGCGTGCTGCCAGGCGAAATTGATCGCCGCGATGACGATGCCGAACAGCACCGCGGCGGCCAGGTCGGTGAAGATCGTGACCACGGTCACCGCGATGATCGCCAGCACATCGCTCGCTGGTACCTTGTTCAACACCCGCAGCGACGCCCAGGCGAAGGTCTGCTGGGCCACCACGAACATCACGCCCACCAGCGCCGCCAGCGGGATGCGCTCAATCAGCGGCGACAGGAACAGCACGAACAACAGGATCATCACCCCGGCCACCACGCCTGACAGTCGACCTCGGCCATTGGAGCTGAGGTTGATCACGGTCTGGCCGATCATCGCGCAGCCGCCCATGCCGCCGCACAGCCCCGAAACCATGTTGGCCGCGCCCAGGGCTACGCATTCGCGATCTGGATAGCCACGGCTCTCGGTGAGCTCGTCGGTGAGGTTCAGGGTCAGCAGCGTTTCCAGCAGGCCGACCATGGCCATCAACACCGCATAGGGCCAGATGATCGTCAGGGTCTCCAGGTTCCAGGGCACCTGCGGCAGCGCCAGCTGCGGCAGGCCGCCGGCGATGTGGGCCATGTCGCCGAGGGTGCGGGTCGGCAGGTCGAGCAGGTAGACCAGCAAGCCCACCCCCAGGATCGCGACCAGGGCCGGTGGCACGACGCGGGTCAGGCGCGGCAGGACGTAGACCACCAGCATGGTCAGGGCCACCAGGCCGATCATCAGGTACAGGGGTGAGCCGCTGAGCCAGTGCTCGCCGTCTTTGAAGTGCTCGAGCTGGGCCAGGGCGATGACGATGGCCAGGCCGTTGACGAAGCCAAGCATCACCGGGTACGGCACCAGGCGCACCAGCTTGCCCAGGCGCAGCACACCGAACAGGATCATCACCACGCCACTGAGCAGGACCGTGGCCAGCAGGTACTGGGCACCGTGTTGTACCACCAGCGCGACGATGACCACTGCCATGGAGCCCGCAGCGCCGGAAATCATGCCCGGGCGGCCGCCGAACAGCGCAGTCAGGGTACAGATGATGAAGGCGCCATACAGGCCCATGAGCGGGTTGAGGTGCGCCACCAAGGCGAAGGCGATGCACTCGGGTACCAGGGCGAATGAGGTGGTGAGGCCGGCGAGCACGTCGGCGCGAAGTCGGGCGGGTTTCATGGGTTTCCTATGGTTTCCGGGGATGTGACGACGGCCCGGGCTGAACATCGAGGGGCGCGATGTTACGAAATTTGTCTTCGAGCAGCCACCGCGGCGACCTCAGCGCACCCGCTCACGGCTCTGTATCGCGAGGTCGAGGGCTCGCTGCATGTCCAGGCGTGCCGAGCGGCCCAGATCAGGGTGCTGCAACTGACCGTTGCGCTCCGACGGCAGGATCGGCGCCGTCAGGTCCTCGGCATCCATGGCCTCGAAATCCTGCCGCGGGCCCAGGGTCAGGGCACTGCGGCGTAGCAGCATTCGCACCTGCTCGGGGGCCAGCTGCGGATTGATCGACACCATGGCCGCCACGGTCGCGGTCACCAACGGCGTGGCGTAGGAGGTGCCACAGTGCGGGTCGCCGGCCTGGGACGGGCGAATACAGGCCGCGGCACTGACGTCCACGCGCATGTCGATGTTGGAGCTGCGCCGCTTGACCACATGTTCCGGGGCCTCCACAGGAACGGCGCGATCGCTGCGCTGGTGGCCGCCGACCACCAGCAACTGCTCGGTGACGAACGACGACGGCAAGCGGTACTCGTCGGTGCCGGACCAGGACGCTCCGTTGCCCGCCGAGTTGACCACCACCACATCAGGGTGAGCCTTGCGCAGCCAGAGGAAGAATTCTTCCAGCAGTTCTTCGTAGCCGCTCATGGCCAGGCCCGAGCGCACCAGGGAATCGACCTCGTCGCCTTGCACGTTCTTCGCGCCGACGCGGTGGATGCCCCAGCTCCAGTTCAACACCCGCACGCCATCCTCCACCAGGTTCACCGAGGCGGCGATGTTGGCCGTGATGCCAGCATCCGCGTTGCGCTCGACGATCACTTCGAAGCCCGGGCTGGCCTTACCCAGGCCGCTGAAGAAACCGCCCTGCACACCCTCCCCGCGCCCGGCCAGGATGCCGGCCACATGGCTGCCATGGCTGTCCGCCTGGTCGCCATCGCGGGCATAGAGGCACACCGGCGCTTTGCCACAACCACCGCGGTAGGCTTTGAATGCCGGCGCATCGAAGTCCACCTCCCGCTCGATGACACCGACGCGCAGCGGCTGGACGGGTATGGACGACAGTGGGATGCGCCTCTGGTAGAAATACAGCGCATCCAGGAAGCGATTGGCCGCCCACTCGTCTTGCTGGTCGATGGCCTTGGCCGCGTGATCGGTACTTTCCTCCCCTCGCTCCGGGGCGGACTCCTCGATGATCACGGCATCGACGCTGGTCTCGCTGCCCATACGCAGGATCAGCGCATCGCGCTGCACCAGGTTGCGCACCGGCAGGCGCAACTGATAGACGTTCAACGGCGGGATGGCACCGACCACCTGGGCACCGTACTTCGCGGCAATGCGCTGCGCCTCAGGCAGGCCATCGTGCTTTTCCTCGATCAGCAGGCTGACCAGGTCCAGGTAGGTGGTCAGGCCGTCCATGTTCTTCGCCACCTCGTCGGGGCCGGCAGCCACCACGTGGCTGCGCCGTTGGGTAAGCCACACAGGGTTGCTCTGCTGGCCATGGGCCTGAAGCCACAGCGGGGCACTGCGCTGGCGAGGCCGATCGAGGGTCAGCTTGAGCATGTCGCCATCACGAAGGACCTGGGCTTCGGAAAGCTGCACGCCATCGATCCATACCGCCGGCTTGCCTTGCCCCAGGCCCTGGGCGCGCAGGCACCATTGCTGTGGAGCATCGCTGAGCAGGTCGGCGCAACGCTGCAGCTGCTTGATGCGCAGGGGCTCCTGGGAGGCATTGGCGATGGATGCGAATAGGCAGAGCAGCAAGGCGAGAACCGGTTTCATAGGTGACAATCCGTTGGCTTCCCCTGGCTGCGACTGCCGGATCGGAGCAAAGGTTCATGTGGCCTGCGAGAGCCCTATCGCGGGGCAAGCCCGCTCCCACAGAATCTTGTGGGAATGGTTTTACCCGCGAATGGCCCCAGGCAGGCAAAAATGCCCGACACCGTGATCCAGGCCCGGCACATCTGCGACAAATTTGCCATCATGATCATTCCACCCGCGGAGATCATGGACATGCCGCTACGCCCTCTCATCGCCTCCCTGCTGCTGGCCGCGAGCCTCAATGCGCTGGCCGCCACCGAAGTCCTGCCGCTGCAGCACCGCACCAGCGCCGAACTGCTGCCGACGGCCCAGTCGCTCCTGGGCAAGGATGGCACCGTCAGCGCCTTCGAGAACAAACTGATCGTCAATGCCAGCCCCGAGCGCATCGACGACCTGCGCACCCTGCTGCAGCAACTCGACACCGCGCCCAAGCGCCTGCTGATCAGCGTCGACAACGACGACAGCAACTTCCAGGACAACCGCGGCAACGCCCGGGTCATCCAATACGGCACCAGCAACCGCGAAGGCGGCATGCAGCAGATACAGGCCAGCGAAGGCCAGCCGGCGCTGATCCAGGTGGGCCAGAGCATCCCCATCACCCGCACCAGCACCGACGGCTACGGCCGCCTTCATAGCGACACCGAATACCGCAATGTCACCCAGGGTTTCTACGTCACCCCGAGCCTGAGCGGCGATACGGTTCGTCTGCAAATAAGCACCAATAATGACCGACTGAGCAGCGAACGCCAGGATGTAGTAAAAGTCCAGAGCACCGACACGACGGTCACCGGCAAGCTCGGCGAGTGGATCACCCTGGCCGGACACAACCAGCAGAGCCAGGCCGGACAAAGCGCCTCGGCCATTACCTACAGCACCCAGCGGGGTGAAAACATGACATTACGGGTCAAAGTCGACCTTTTGGAGTGATCCCAGGCAATTCAAGGCCTCGACCAAAGGCCTTGAAACTGACCGAAGAGTCTCATTAGACCAAAGATGTAGTAAGCGAAAAAAAGCACTACAAAACATTTGACAGGCACTTTTTCCCAAGGGCATGATGGCCTCGCTCCCGCTAATCAGAGGCCCTGGCAAGGGCCTTCGAGATGCGCTCCTCCCTACCCCTTGGAGGCGTCTCGTGTCCATACGGCCCACAAGGCGGTTCGACGGGATTGCGACTGCGACGAAGAAGTTGTCCCGAGGGACGGAAGCGCATCACCGCAGCAACCGGCAGTCCTGTCGTACCGCAGCAAGGCAACCACGAGCCGACCTGTAGTCACACCCTGCCCGCCTGCACCCTCTTCCCCCTTCGAGCCTCCCGATCGCAAGCGCTTTCCCGCCGAGTAGACAGCCGCCAAGTCCCTGACCGCGTCGAGCACAAGCACCTACTTCACAAGACTGATGCGACGAGGTTTTATTTCCATGGCACTGACACGCGAACAGCAAATTGCAGCCCTTGAGAAAGACTGGGCCGAGAACCCGCGCTGGAAAGGCGTGACCCGTACCTATACCGCCGCCGATGTCGTCCGCCTGCGTGGTTCTCTGCAGCCGGAACACACCTTCGCCCGCCAGGGTGCAGAAAAACTGTGGAAGCTGGTCACCGAAGGTGCCCACCCGTCCTTCCGCCCCGAGAAAGATTTCGTCAACTGCATGGGCGCCCTGACCGGCGGCCAGGCAGTCCAGCAGGTGAAGGCCGGCATCCAGGCCATCTACCTGTCCGGCTGGCAGGTGGCCGCTGACAACAACTCGGCCGAGTCCATGTACCCTGACCAGTCGCTGTACCCGGTCGACTCGGTGCCGACCGTGGTCAAGCGCATCAACAACGCCTTCCGCCGCGCCGACCAGATCCAGTGGAAAGCCGGCAAGAACCCAGGCGACGAAGGCTACATCGATTACTTCGCGCCGATCGTGGCAGACGCCGAGGCTGGTTTCGGCGGCGTACTGAACGCCTACGAACTGATGAAGAACATGATCGAGGCAGGCGCCGCCGGCGTGCACTTCGAAGACCAGCTGGCTTCGGTGAAAAAATGCGGCCATATGGGCGGCAAGGTCCTGGTACCGACCCAGGAAGCGGTGCAGAAGCTGGTTGCCGCACGCCTGGCAGCCGACGTCGCCGGCGTACCGACCATCATCCTGGCCCGTACCGACGCCAACGCCGCCGATCTGCTGACCAGCGACTGCGACCCGTACGACCAGCCGTTCGTGGTGGGCGAGCGCACCCGCGAAGGCTTCTACAAGGTGCGCGCCGGCCTCGACCAGGCCATCGCCCGCGGCCTGGCCTATGCCCCGTACGCCGACCTGATCTGGTGTGAAACCGCCAAGCCGGACCTGGACGAAGCCCGCCGCTTCGCCGAGGCGATCAAGAAGGAATACCCGGACCAGATCCTGTCGTACAACTGCTCGCCGTCCTTCAACTGGAAGAAGAACCTGGACGACGCCACCATCGCCAAGTTCCAGCGCGAGCTGTCGGCCATGGGCTACAAGCACCAGTTCATCACCCTGGCAGGCATCCACAACATGTGGCACGGCATGTTCAACCTGGCGCACGACTACGCCCGCAACGACATGACCGCCTACGTGAAGCTGCAGGAGCAGGAGTTCGCCGACGCGAGCAAAGGCTATACCTTCGTGGCGCACCAGCAGGAAGTCGGTACCGGCTACTTCGATGACATGACCACCGTGATCCAGGGTGGTGCGTCTTCGGTGACCGCGCTGACCGGCTCGACCGAGGAAGAGCAGTTCCACTGATAGGGAAGCGCTAATGAAGGCCCAGGGCTTGCGAAAGCCCTGGGCCTTCTTATTTCGGGTGTTACGGGAGCGGGCTTACCGGCGATAAGGCCAGCGCAGCATCCCTGCGAATCGCGTCTATGCTTATGACTGTTCGCCACAAGAGTCCGCGCTCCGGTCGCGCCCTCCTATATATGCATCGACCAGCGGTCACGATCCGGCCCAGGCGGCTCAATCGATAAAGTGTTGACCTAGAGCGGTACAAAGGTTGTGCGCACCTGCTAGAACGAGACCCTTTCGCATTGGCAAGATGGGGCGCCGCTGAAATGCACTTTGCAAGCACCAGGCCAAGTTAAAAATGGCAGAACACCTCAAATGATAGTAATTATCATTACATAAACAGGGTGTCGTTACGCCACGCAAGAAACATAATTAACAAAAGCGGCGGGAATGCCCGAAACTCAAGGGTTTCAGCCATTTACGAACATTTTTTGTTCTTAATCCTACGAATAAATTTGCCACAGAAATTTTACTTGCACTGGGTTTACCCATAAAATCAGCCCGATTGATTCAGCTGCGACATTTGGTCACTGCAACCGCGACACCGCGTCGCCGCTCTACTTATTTCAGACTGCAGAGCTGGGTCTCTGTATAAGGATTTCTAGCATGTCCGATTCGGTAGGACTCATCGCCCATAACTGGGGCTTTGCCATCTTCCTCCTGGGTGTCGTCGGCCTGTGTGCCTTCATGCTCGGCCTGTCCAGCCTGCTCGGTAGCAAGGCTTGGGGCCGCGCCAAGAACGAACCCTTCGAATCCGGCATGCTGCCCGTCGGCAGCGCCCGCCTGCGCCTGTCCGCCAAATTCTATCTGGTCGCGATGCTGTTCGTGATCTTCGATATCGAAGCCCTATTCCTGTATGCATGGTCTGTGTCCGTCCGCGAAAGCGGCTGGACCGGATTCGTCGAAGCACTCGTTTTCATTGCAATTCTGTTGGCTGGTCTTGTCTACCTATGGCGCGTCGGGGCGCTCGATTGGGCTCCCGAAGGTCGCCGCAAGCGGCAAGCGAAGCTGAAACAATGAGGCTTTGGCATGCAATACAATCTCACCAGAATCGATCCGGATGCGCCCAACGAGCAGTATCCTGTCGGTGAACGGGAAACCGTCACCGATCAGCTGCTAGAGGACCAAGTCCACAAGAACATCTTCATGGGCAAGCTCGAAGATGTGCTGCGTGGCGCGGTCAACTGGGGTCGCAAGAACTCCCTCTGGCCGTACAACTTCGGCCTGTCCTGCTGCTATGTGGAAATGACCACGGCCTTCACGGCACCCCACGACATCGCCCGCTTCGGCGCCGAAGTCATCCGGGCCTCGCCGCGTCAGGCCGATTTCATGGTCGTCGCTGGCACCTGCTTCATCAAGATGGCGCCGATCATCCAGCGCCTCTATGAGCAGATGCTCGAACCCAAGTGGGTGATCTCCATGGGCTCGTGCGCCAACTCCGGCGGCATGTACGACATTTACTCGGTCGTTCAGGGGGTCGACAAGTTCCTCCCCGTGGATGTCTACGTGCCTGGCTGCCCGCCTCGCCCCGAAGCCTTCCTGCAGGGCCTGATGCTGCTGCAGGAGTCGATCGGCCAGGAGCGACGCCCGCTTTCCTGGGTCGTCGGCGATCAAGGCATTTACCGTGCCGAGATGCCCGCCCAGAAAGACCTGCGTCGTGAACAGCGCATCCAGGTCACCAACCTGCGCAGCCCCGACGAAGTCTGATCCAGCGACATGCCGCCCGTTCCGGAAGGAGCCGGCGGCCTGGCTTCATTCTCTACGTTGACTCAAAGCGACCGAGACCATGACAGCGGACACCGCTATTTATATTCCGCCTTACAAGGCTGACGACCAGGATGTGGTCGTCGAACTGCACAACCGTTTTGGCGCCGACGCTTTCGTCGCCCAGGAAACCCGCACCGGCATGCCGGTCCTGTGGGTGAACCGCGCCCAGCTCAAAGATGTCCTCTCCTTCCTGCGCAACGTCGCCAAGCCGTACAGCATGCTGTTCGACCTGCATGGCGTCGACGAGCGCCTGCGTACCCAGCGCCGCGGCCTGCCGGCTGCCGACTTCAGCGTGTTCTACCACCTGCTGTCGGTCGAGCGTAACAGCGACGTGATGATCAAGGTGGCCTTGAGCGAAGGCGACCTGAACCTGCCGTCGGTCACCGGTATCTGGCCCAACGCCAACTGGTACGAGCGCGAAGTCTGGGACATGTTCGGCATCGACTTCGCCGGCCACCCGCACCTGTCGCGCATCCTCATGCCGCCGACCTGGGAAGGCCACCCGCTGCGCAAGGACTTCCCGGCGCGCGCCACCGAGTTCGACCCGTACAGCCTGAACCTGGCCAAGCAGCAGCTTGAAGAGGAATCGGCACGCTTCAACCCCGAAGCCTGGGGCATGAAGCGCCATGGCGCCAACGAGGACTACATGTTCCTCAACCTGGGCCCTAACCACCCTTCCGCCCACGGTGCCTTCCGGATCGTCCTGCAACTGGACGGCGAAGAGATCGTCGACTGCGTCCCGGACATCGGCTACCACCACCGTGGTGCCGAGAAGATGGCCGAGCGCCAGTCCTGGCACAGCTTCATCCCCTACACCGACCGTATCGACTACCTCGGCGGGGTGATGAACAACCTGCCGTACGTGCTGGCCGTCGAGAAGCTGGCCGGTATCAAGGTGCCGCAGAAGGTCGACACCATCCGCGTCATGCTGGCCGAGTTCTTCCGGATCACCAGCCACCTGCTGTTCCTGGGCACCTACATCCAGGACGTCGGCGCCATGACTCCGGTGTTCTTCACCTTCACCGACCGCCAGCGCGCCTACACCGTGATCGAAGCGATCACCGGTTTCCGCCTGCACCCGGCCTGGTACCGCATCGGTGGCGTCGCGCACGACCTGCCGCGCGGCTGGGACAAGCTGGTCAAGGACTTCGTCGAATGGCTGCCCAAGCGCCTGGACGAGTACGAGAAAGCGGCCCTGCAGAACAGCATCCTCAAGGGTCGTACCATCGGCGTCGCCGCGTACAACACCCAGGAAGCGCTGTCGTGGGGTACCACCGGTGCCGGCCTGCGTGCCACCGGTTGCGACTTCGACCTGCGCAAGGCCCGCCCCTACTCCGGCTACGAGAACTTCGAGTTCGAAGTGCCGCTGGCCCACAACGGCGATGCCTACGATCGCTGCATGGTCCGCGTCGAGGAGATGCGCCAGAGTATCCGCATCATCGACCAGTGCCTGCGCAACATGCCGGAAGGCCCGTACAAGGCGGACCACCCGCTGACCACGCCGCCACCGAAAGAGCGCACCCTGCAGCACATCGAGACCCTGATCACCCACTTCCTGCAGGTCTCGTGGGGCCCGGTCATGCCGGCCAACGAGTCGTTCCAGATGATCGAGGCGACCAAGGGCATCAACAGTTACTACCTGACGAGCGATGGCGGCACCATGAGCTACCGCACCCGGATCCGTACCCCGAGCTACCCGCACCTGCAGCAGATCCCTTCGGTGATCAAAGGCAGCATGGTCGCGGATCTCATTGCGTACCTGGGCAGTATCGACTTCGTTATGGCTGACGTGGACCGCTAAGCATGAACAGCACGCTTATCCAAACCGACCGTTTCGTCCTGAGCGAAACCGAGCGCTCGGCCATCGAGCACGAGATGCACCACTACGAGGACCCGCGCGCGGCGTCCATCGAGGCCTTGAAGATCGTCCAGAAGGAGCGTGGCTGGGTGCCGGACGGCGCCATCTATGCCATCGGCGAAGTGCTCGGCATCCCGGCCAGCGATGTCGAAGGCGTGGCCACCTTCTACAGCCAGATCTTCCGCCAGCCGGTCGGCCGCCACATCATCCGTGTCTGTGACAGCATGGTCTGCTATATCGGCGGCCACGAGTCGGTGGTCAGTCAGATCCAGAGCGAGCTGGGCATCGGCCTGGGTCAGACCACGGCCGACGGGCGTTTCACCCTGCTGCCGGTGTGCTGCCTGGGCAACTGCGACAAGGCTCCGGCCCTGATGATCGACGACGACACCTTTGGCGACGTGCAGCCAGCCGGCGTTGCCAAATTGCTGGAGGGCTACGTATGACCATCACTTCCTTCGGCCCGGCCAACCGCATCGCGCGTTCGGCTGAAACCCACCCGCTGACCTGGCGCCTGCGTGACGACGGCGAGCCGATCTGGCTCGAGGAATACCAGGCCAAGAACGGCTATGCCGCCGCCCGCAAGGCGCTGGCGCAGATGTCCGCGGACGACATCGTGCAGAGCGTCAAGGACTCCGGCCTAAAAGGCCGTGGCGGCGCAGGCTTCCCCACTGGCGTGAAGTGGGGCCTGATGCCCAAGGACGAGTCCCTGAACATCCGCTACCTGCTGTGCAACGCGGACGAGATGGAGCCCAACACCTGGAAGGACCGCATGCTGATGGAGCAACAGCCCCATCTGCTGGTCGAGGGCATGCTGATCAGCGCCCGCGCCCTGAAAGCCTACCGCGGCTACATCTTCCTGCGTGGCGAATACACCACCGCGGCGAAGCACCTCAACCGCGCCATCGCGGAAGCCAAGGCCGCAGGCCTTCTGGGCAAGAACATCCTCGGCAGCGGCTTTGACTTCGAGCTGTTCGTGCACACCGGTGCCGGGCGCTACATCTGCGGTGAAGAAACCGCACTGATCAATTCCCTGGAAGGCCGCCGCGCCAACCCGCGCTCCAAGCCGCCCTTCCCTGCCGCCGTCGGCGTGTGGGGCAAGCCGACCTGTGTGAACAACGTCGAAACCCTGTGCAACGTCCCGGCCATCGTCGCCAACGGCAACGACTGGTACAAGTCGCTCGCCCGCGAAGGCAGCGAGGACCACGGCACCAAGCTGATGGGCTTCTCCGGCAAGGTGAAGAACCCGGGCCTGTGGGAACTGCCGTTCGGCGTCACCGCCCGCGAGCTGTTCGAGGACTATGCCGGCGGCATGCGCGACGGCTACAAGCTCAAGTGCTGGCAGCCTGGCGGCGCCGGTACCGGCTTCCTGCTGCCTGAGCACCTGGATGCGCAGATGTACGCCGGTGGCATCGCCAAGGTCGGCACCCGTATGGGTACAGGCCTGGCCATGGCGGTCGACGACAGCATCAACATGGTCTCGCTGCTGCGCAACATGGAAGAGTTCTTCGCCCGTGAGTCCTGCGGCTGGTGCACCCCGTGCCGCGACGGCCTGCCCTGGAGCGTGAAGATGCTGCGCGCCCTGGAGAAAGGCCAGGGCCGCGCCGAAGACATCGAGACCCTGCTGGGTCTGGTCAACTTCCTCGGCCCAGGCCGCACCTTCTGTGCCCACGCACCGGGCGCCGTGGAGCCACTGGGCAGCGCCATCAAGTACTTCCGCTCGGAATTCGAGGCCGGTGTCGCCCCAGCCGCGGCTGGCGACGCCCTGCGCCCGAACCTGGCAAAGCCTATCCCGGCCGGGCCGGTCGTGGTCGGCGCATAACAAGATGAAACGCGGATGGCCCATGCCATCCGCCCGCCAGCAGGCTCGCCCAGACGCGAGCCGCAGGCACACCGATTTCCATTAGCCACGCCCGCTCACGCGGGCCAACGAAGAACTTTGAACCATGGCCACTATCCACGTAGACGGCAAAGCGCTCGAAGTCAACGGTGCAGACAACCTGTTACAGGCCTGTCTGTCGCTCGGCCTCGACATCCCCTATTTCTGCTGGCATCCGGCGCTCGGTAGCGTCGGCGCCTGCCGGCAATGTGCGGTCAAGCAATACACCGACGAGAACGACACCCGTGGTCGTATCGTCATGTCCTGCATGACCCCTGCCTCCGACGGCACCTGGATCTCCATCGACGATGAAGAGTCCAAGGCGTTCCGCGCCAGCGTCGTCGAATGGCTGATGACCAACCACCCGCACGACTGCCCGGTGTGCGAGGAAGGCGGCCACTGCCACTTGCAGGACATGACGGTAATGACCGGCCACAACGAGCGCCGCTACCGTTTCACCAAGCGTACCCACCAGAACCAGGACCTCGGCCCGTTCATCGCCCACGAGATGAACCGCTGCATCGCCTGCTACCGCTGCGTACGCTACTACAAGGACTACGCCGGCGGCACCGACCTGGGTGTCTATGGTGCCCACGACAACGTGTACTTCGGTCGCGTCGAGGATGGCGTGCTGGAGAGCGAATTCTCCGGCAACCTGACCGAGGTCTGCCCGACCGGTGTGTTCACCGACAAGACTCACTCCGAGCGCTACAACCGCAAGTGGGACATGCAGTTCGCCCCGAGTATCTGCCATGGCTGCTCCAGCGGTTGCAACATCAGCCCCGGTGAGCGCTACGGCGAACTGCGCCGCGTCGAGAACCGCTTCAACGGTTCGGTCAACCAGTATTTCCTGTGCGACCGCGGCCGCTTCGGCTATGGCTACGTCAACCGCACCGACCGCCCGCGCCAGCCACATCTGGCCGATGGCACCAAGCTGGGCCTGGACGCTGCCCTGGACAAGGCCGCCGACCTGCTGCGCGGCCGTACCATCGTCGGCATCGGCTCGCCGCGCGCGAGCCTCGAGAGCAACTACGGCCTGCGCGAGCTGGTTGGCGCCGACTACTTCTACTCGGGTATGGAAGCCGGCGAGCTGGCCCGCGTACGCCTGGTACTGGACGTGCTGAACAACAGCCCGCTGCCGGTCCCGACCCTGCGCGACATCGAAGACCACGACGCGGTGTTCGTACTCGGTGAAGACCTGACCCAGACCGCCGCCCGCGTCGCCCTGGCCGTGCGCCAGGCCACCAAGGGCAAGGCCGAGGCCATGGCCGACGCCATGCGCGTACAGCCCTGGCTCGACGCCGCGGTGAAGAACATCGGCCAGCACGCGCTGTATCCGCTGTTCATCGCCAGCCTGGCTGAAACCAAGCTGGACGACGTCGCCGAGGAGTGCGTGCACGCCGCCCCAGCCGACCTCGCCCGCCTGGGCTTCGCCGTGGCCCACGCCATCGACCCGAGCGCGCCTGCCGTTGCCGGCCTGGACGACGAAGCCAAGGCCCTGGCCCAGCGCATCGCCGACGCCCTGGTCGCCGCCAACCGCCCATTGGTGGTCGCCGGTACTTCCCTGGCCGACCCTGCACTGATCGAAGCAGCCGCCAACATCGCCAAGGCCCTGAAGCTGCGCGAGAAGAACGGCTCGCTGAGCCTGGTCGTGCCTGAGGCAAACAGCCTCGGCATGGCCATGATGGGCGGTGAGTCCGTCGACGCCGCGCTGGACGCCGTCATCAGCGGCAAGGCCGACGCCATCGTGGTGCTGGAGAACGACCTGTACGCCCGCGTACCGGCCGCCAAGGTCGACGCAGCCCTGGCTGCGGCCAAAGTAGTGATCGTCGCCGACCACTCCAAAACCCCGACCGTCGACCGCGCCCACCTGGTGCTGCCGGCCGCCACCTTCGCCGAAGGCGACGGCACCCTGGTCAGCCAGGAAGGCCGTGCCCAGCGCTTCTTCCAGGTGTTCGACCCGCAGTACCTGGACAGCAGCATCCTGGTCCACGAAGGCTGGCGTTGGATGCACGCCCTGCGTGCCACCCTGCTGAACAAGCCGGTCGACTGGACCCAGCTCGACCAGGTCACCAGTGCCTGCGCCGAGGTCGCGCCGCAGCTGGCCGGCATCGTCAATGCCGCGCCAAGCGCTGCGTTCCGCATCAAGGGCCTGAAGCTGGCGCGTGAACCCCTGCGCTACTCCGGCCGCACCGCCATGCGCGCCAACATCAGCGTGCACGAGCCGCGCACTCCGCAGGACAAGGACACCGCCTTCGCCTTCTCCATGGAAGGCTACTCGGGCAGCGCAGAACCGCGCCAGCAGGTACCGTTCGCCTGGTCCCCTGGCTGGAACTCGCCCCAGGCCTGGAACAAGTTCCAGGACGAGGTCGGTGGCCACCTGCGCGCCGGCGACCCGGGTGTACGCCTGATCGAGTCGCAGGGCGATCGCCTGAACTGGTTCACTGCCATCCCGGGCGCCTTCAACCCGGCCCGCGGCACCTGGACTGCCGTGCCGTTCTACCACCTGTTCGGCAGCGAGGAATCCTCCTCCCGCGCAGCCCCGGTACAAGAGCGTATCCCGGCCGCCTACGTGGCCCTGGCCAAGTCCGAGGCCGACCGCCTGGGCGTCAACGATGGTGCCCTGCTGAGCCTGAACGTGGCCGGCGTGTCGCTGCGCCTGCCGCTGCGCATCAATGAACAGCTGGGCGCAGGCCTGGTCGCCCTGCCGAAAGGCCTGGCCGGTATTCCGCCAGCCATCTTCGGCGCATCCGTCGAAGGCCTGCAGGAGGCAGCACAATGAGCTGGTTCACCCCCGAAGTGATCGATGTGATCCTCACCGTCGTCCGGGCCATCGTGGTCCTGCTGGCGGTGGTGGTCTGCGGCGCGCTGCTCAGCTTCGTCGAGCGCCGCCTGCTGGGCTGGTGGCAGGACCGCTACGGTCCGAACCGTGTCGGCCCGTTCGGCATGTTCCAGATCGCTGCCGACATGCTGAAGATGTTCTTCAAGGAAGACTGGAACCCGCCCTTCGTCGACCGCATGATCTTCACCCTGGCACCGGTGGTGGCCATGAGCGCCCTGCTGATCGCCTTCGTGATCATCCCGATCACCCCGCTGTGGGGCGTGGCGGACCTGAACATCGGCCTGTTGTTCTTCTTCGCCATGGCGGGTCTGTCGGTGTACGCCGTGCTGTTCGCCGGCTGGTCGTCGAACAACAAGTACGCCCTGCTCGGCAGCCTGCGTGCCTCGGCCCAGACCGTGTCGTACGAAGTGTTCCTGGGCCTTGCGCTGATGGGCGTGGTGGTTCAGGCCGGCTCGTTCAACATGCGCGACATCGTCGACTACCAGGCGCAGAACCTGTGGTTCATCATTCCGCAGTTCTTCGGCTTCTGCACCTTCTTCATCGCTGGCGTCGCCGTGACCCACCGTCACCCGTTCGACCAGCCGGAAGCGGAACAGGAACTGGCCGACGGCTACCACATCGAATATGCCGGCATGAAATGGGGCATGTTCTTCGTCGGTGAGTACATCGGCATCATCCTGATCTCGGCGCTGCTGGTGACCCTGTTCTTCGGCGGCTGGCACGGCCCGTTCGGCCTGCTGCCACAGGTTCCGTTCCTGTGGTTCGCCCTCAAGACCGCGTTCTTCATCATGCTGTTCATCCTGCTGCGCGCCTCGATCCCGCGCCCACGCTATGACCAGGTGATGGACTTCAGCTGGAAGTTCTGCCTGCCGCTGACCCTGATCAATTTGCTGGTGACCGCTGCGATCGTGCTCTACAACACGCCAGCCGTCGCGGCCCAGTGAGGATTTGACCCATGTTCAAGTATATCGGCGACATCGTTAAGGGCACCGGCACCCAGCTGCGCAGCCTGGCCATGGTGTTCTCCCACGGGTTCCGCAAGCGCGACACCCTGCAATACCCCGAAGAACCCGTGTACCTGCCGCCGCGCTATCGCGGCCGCATCGTCCTGACCCGAGACCCCGACGGCGAGGAGCGCTGCGTGGCATGCAACCTCTGCGCGGTGGCCTGCCCGGTTGGCTGCATCTCGCTGCAGAAGGCCGAGACCGAGGACGGCCGCTGGTACCCGGAGTTCTTCCGCATCAACTTCTCGCGCTGCATCTTCTGCGGCCTGTGCGAGGAAGCGTGCCCGACCACCGCGATCCAGCTGACTCCGGATTTCGAAATGGCCGAGTTCAAGCGTCAGGACCTGGTGTACGAGAAGGAAGACCTCCTGATCTCCGGCCCCGGCAAGAACCCTGACTACAACTTCTACCGTGTTGCGGGTATGGCGATCGCTGGCAAGCCGAAAGGCGCTGCGCAGAACGAGGCCGAGCCGATCAACGTGAAGAGCTTGCTCCCATAAGGACAGAAAGATGGAATTCGCTTTCTACTTCGCATCCGGGATCGCCGTGGTCTCCACCCTCCGGGTGGTGACCGGCACCAACCCTGTGCACGCCCTGCTCTACCTGATCATTTCCCTGATCTCCGTGGCGATGATCTTCTTCTCCCTGGGTGCGCCGTTCGCCGGCGCCCTGGAAGTGATCGCCTATGCCGGCGCCATCATGGTGCTGTTCGTCTTCGTGGTGATGATGCTCAACCTCGGGCCGGCCTCGGTCGCCCAGGAACGTGGCTGGCTCAAGCCAGGCATCTGGGCGGGGCCTGTGGTCCTGGCCGCCCTGCTGCTGCTCGAGCTGCTCTACGTGCTGTTCGCCGAGCCAAGCGGCGCAGCCATCAGCGGTACCACCGTGGATGCCAAGGCCGTGGGCATCAGCCTGTTCGGCCCGTACCTGCTGGTGGTCGAACTGGCCTCGATGCTGCTGCTCGCCGCAGCCGTCACGGCCTTCCACCTGGGCCGCAACGAGGCGAAGGAGTAAATCATGGGTGCTATCCCTCTCGAGCACGGTCTGGCAGTCGCCGGTATTCTGTTCTGCCTCGGTCTGGTCGGCCTGATGGTCCGCCGCAACATCCTCTTCGTACTCATGAGCCTGGAAGTCATGATGAACGCCTCTGCCCTGGCATTCATCGTCGCCGGTGCCCGTTGGGTCCAACCCGACGGCCAGGTGATGTTCATTCTGGTGATCAGCCTGGCAGCCGCCGAGGCCAGCATTGGCCTGGCGATCCTGCTGCAGCTGTATCGCCGCTTCCACACTCTCGACATCGATGCTGCCAGTGAGATGCGCGGATGAACCTTCTCTTCCTGACTTTCGTCTTCCCCCTGATCGGCTTCCTGCTGCTGTCGTTCTCCCGCGGGCGGTTCTCGGAGAACCTGTCCGCGCTGATCGGCGTCGGCTCTGTCGGCCTCTCGGCCGCCGTGGCCGCCTACGTGATCTGGCAATTCAACGTCGCGCCGCCTGAAGGTGGCGCGTACAGCCAGCTGCTGTGGCAGTGGATGTCGGTGGACGGCTTCGCGCCGAACTTCACCCTCTACCTGGACGGCCTGTCGGTCACCATGCTCGGCGTGGTCACCGGTGTGGGCTTCCTGATCCACCTGTTCGCTTCCTGGTACATGCGCGGCGAAGCCGGTTACTCGCGCTTCTTCTCGTACACCAACCTGTTCATCGCCAGCATGCTGTTCCTGGTGCTGGGCGACAACCTGCTGTTCATCTACTTCGGCTGGGAAGGCGTGGGCCTGTGCTCGTACCTGTTGATCGGTTTCTACTACAGCAACCGCAACAACGGTAACGCGGCACTGAAGGCCTTCATCGTCACCCGTATCGGCGACGTGTTCATGGCCATCGGCCTGTTCATCCTGTTCGCCCAGCTCGGTACGCTGAACGTGCAGGAACTGCTGGTGCTGGCACCGCAGAAATTCCAGGCTGGCGACACCTGGATGGTCCTGGCCACCCTGATGCTGCTCGGTGGTGCGGTCGGTAAATCGGCCCAGCTGCCGCTGCAGACCTGGCTGGCCGACGCAATGGCCGGCCCGACTCCGGTCTCCGCGCTGATCCACGCCGCCACCATGGTGACCGCGGGCGTCTACCTGATCGCCCGTACCCATGGCCTGTTCCTGCTGGCGCCGGACATCCTGCACCTGGTGGGCATCGTCGGTGGTGTGACCCTGGTCCTGGCCGGTTTCGCCGCGCTGGTGCAGACCGACATCAAGCGTATCCTCGCCTACTCGACCATGAGCCAGATCGGCTACATGTTCCTGGCCCTGGGCGTCGGTGCCTGGGAAGGCGCGATCTTCCACCTGATGACCCACGCCTTCTTCAAGGCCCTGCTGTTCCTTGCCTCCGGTGCGGTGATCGTCGCCTGCCACCACGAGCAGAACATCTTCAAGATGGGCGGGCTGTGGAAGAAGCTGCCGCTGGCCTACGCCAGCTTCGTGGTCGGTGGCGCCGCCCTGGCCGCCCTGCCGATCCTGACCGCCGGCTTCTATTCCAAGGACGAGATCCTCTGGGAAGCCTTCGCCAGCGGCCACACCGGCCTGCTGTACGCTGGCCTGGTCGGTGCGTTCATGACCTCGCTGTACACCTTCCGCCTGATCTTCATCGCCTTCCACGGCGAAGCGAAGACCGAGGCCCATGCCGGCCACGGGATTTCCCACTGGCTGCCGCTGGGCGTGCTGATCGTGCTGTCGACCTTCGTGGGCGCCTGGATCCACCCACCGCTGGCAGGTGTGCTGCCGCAGAGCGTCGGTCATGCCGGTGGCGAAGCCCAGCACTCGCTGGAAATCGTCTCCGGTGCCATCGCCATCGCCGGTATCCTGTTGGCTGCGGTGCTGTTCCTGGGCAAGCGTACCCTGGTCACGGCCATCGCAAACAGCGGCATCGGCCGCGTCCTGTCGGCCTGGTGGTTCGCTGCCTGGGGCTTCGACTGGATCTACGACAAGCTGTTCGTCAAACCTTACCTGCTGATCAGCCACATCCTGCGCAAGGACCCGGTTGACCGCAGCATCGGCCTGATTCCTCGGATGGCTCGCGGCGGTCACGTCGCCATGAGCAAGACCGAGACCGGCCAGCTGCGCTGGTACACAGCCTCCATCGCCGTGGGTGCCGTGCTGGTACTGGGCGCCGTGGTAGTGGCGGCGGTATGACTATGAACCTTGCGAACCTTGCGACTCTGCGAAAGGAAACGAACCCGTCATGATTCTGCCTTGGCTGATCCTGATTCCCTTCATCGGCGGCCTCCTGTGCTGGCTGGGTGAGCGCTTCGGCACCACCCTGCCCCGCTGGATCGCGCTGCTGACCATGTCCCTGCTGCTCGGCATCGGCCTGTGGCTGTGGGGTAACGGTGACTACACCCTGGCCCCGGCCCCTGGCGCCGAACCTGCCTGGACCCTCGAATACAAGGTCGAGTGGATCAAGCGCTTCGGCATCAGCATCCACCTGGCCCTCGACGGCCTGTCGCTGCTGATGATCCTGCTCACCGGCCTGCTGGGTGTGCTGTCGGTCCTGTGTTCCTGGAAAGAGATCCAGCGCCACGTCGGCTTCTTCCACCTCAACCTGATGTGGATTCTCGGTGGCGTGGTCGGTGTGTTCCTGGCCTTGGACCTGTTCCTGTTCTTCTTCTTCTGGGAAATGATGCTGGTGCCGATGTACTTCCTCATCGCGCTCTGGGGTCACAGCTCCGCAGATGGCAAGAAGACCCGGATCTACGCCGCGACCAAGTTCTTCATCTTCACCCAGGCCAGCGGCCTGATCATGTTGGTGGCGATCCTTGGCCTGGTGCTGGTGAACTACAACGCCACCGGCGTCATCACCTTCAACTACAGCGACCTGCTCAAGGCCGAGCTGCCCGCCGGTGTCGAGTACCTGCTGATGCTGGGCTTCTTCATCGCCTTCGCGGTGAAACTGCCGGTGGTGCCGTTCCACTCCTGGCTGCCTGACGCTCACGCCCAGGCACCGACCGCAGGCTCCGTGGACCTGGCGGGTATCTTGCTGAAGACTGCGGCCTATGGCCTGCTGCGCTTCGCCTTGCCGCTGTTCCCGAACGCCTCGGCCGAGTTCGCACCGATCGCCATGACCCTGGGCCTGATCGGCATCTTCTATGGTGCCTTCCTGGCCTTTGCGCAAACCGACATCAAGCGCCTGGTCGCATTCTCCAGCGTTTCGCATATGGGCTTCGTACTGATCGGCATCTACTCCGGCAGCCAGCAGGCCCTGCAGGGCGCCGTGATCCAGATGCTGGCCCACGGCCTGTCGGCCGCCGCGCTGTTCATCCTGGCCGGCCAGCTGTACGAGCGCCTGCACACCCGTGACATGCGCCAGATGGGCGGCCTGTGGCACCGCATCGCTTACCTGCCGGCGATCAGCCTGTTCTTCGCTGCTGCATCGCTGGGCCTGCCGGGTACCGGCAACTTCGTGGGCGAGTTCCTGATCCTGATCGGCAGCTTCGCCAGCGTGCCGTGGATCACCGTGATCGCCACCACTGGCCTGGTCTTCGGTTCGGTCTACTCGCTGATCATGATCCACCGCGCCTACTTCGGCCCGGCCAAGGCCGATACCGTCCTGGCCGGCATGGACGGTCGCGAGCTGATCATGGTCCTGGGCCTGGCGGGCCTGCTGATCCTGCTGGGCGTGTACCCGCAGCCGTTCCTGGACACCTCTGCTGCCACCATGAGTGGTGTACAGCAGTGGCTCGGTTCCGCTTTCACTCAACTCGCTTCGGCCCGGTAAGAGCGCTATGGAATTCACCACTCAACACTTCATCGCATTGGCGCCGATGCTCATCACCACCGTGACCACGGTGGTGGTGATGCTGGCGATCGCCTGGAAGCGCAATCACTCGCAGACCTTCCTGCTGTCCACCGTGGGCCTGAACCTGGCCCTGCTGTCGATCCTCCCGGCGCTGAAGGTCGCGCCGCTGGCGGTCACCTCGCTGGTGACCATCGACAAGTTCGCCTGCCTGTACATGGCCCTGATCCTGGTGGCCACGCTCGCCTGCGTCACCCTTGCCCACGCCTACCTGGGCGAAGGTGCCAAGGGCTACCCGGGTAACCGTGAAGAGCTGTACCTGCTGCTGCTGATGTCTGCCCTGGGCGGCCTGGTGCTGGTCAGCGCCAACCACCTGGCTGGCCTGTTCATCGGCCTGGAGCTGCTGTCGGTGCCGGTCTACGGCCTGGTGGCGTACGCCTTCTTCAACAAGCGTTCGCTGGAAGCCGGCATCAAGTACATGGTGCTCTCGGCCGCAGGCTCGGCCTTCCTGCTGTTCGGCATGGCGCTGCTGTACGCCGACGCCGGCAGCCTGACCTTCGACCAGATCGGCAAGGCCCTGGCCAGCACCAGCATGCCAAGCCTGCTGGCCCAGCTGGGCCTGGGCATGATGCTGGTCGGCCTGGCGTTCAAGCTGTCGCTGGTACCCTTCCACCTGTGGACCCCGGACGTGTACGAAGGTGCTCCGGCGCCGGTCGCCGCCTTCCTGGCCACCGCCAGCAAGGTCGCGGTATTCGCCGTGGTCGTGCGCCTGTTCATGCTCTCCCCTGCCGCCAGCAGCGGTGTGCTGAGCACCGTGCTGGCCGTGATCGCCGTGGCCTCGATCATCATCGGCAACCTGCTGGCGCTGACCCAGAGCAACCTCAAGCGTCTGCTCGGTTACTCGTCCATCGCCCACTTCGGCTACCTGGTCATCGCCCTGGTCGCAAGCAAGGGCCTGGCGACCGAGGCCATCGGTGTCTACCTGGTCACCTACGTGATCACCAGCCTGGGCGCCTTCGGCGTGATCACGCTTATGTCTTCGCCATATGCCGGCCGAGACGCCGACGCCCTGTACGAGTACCGCGGCCTGTTCTGGCGCCGTCCGTATCTGACCGCGGTGCTGACCGTGATGATGTTGTCGCTGGCCGGTATCCCGCTGACCGCAGGCTTCATCGGCAAGTTCTACATCATCGCCACCGGCGTCGAGTCGCACCTGTGGTGGTTGGTCGGCGCCCTGGTGATCGGTAGCGCCATCGGCGTCTATTACTACCTGCGCGTCATGGTCACCCTGTACCTGGTCGAACCGAACCTGCGTCGCCACGACGCCCCGCTGAAGTGGGAACAGCGCACCGGCGGCGTCATGCTGCTGGCCATCGCGATTCTTGCCTTCGTCCTGGGTGTGTACCCGCAGCCTCTGCTGGAAATGGTGCAACAAGCCGGCCTGCAACTGATCGGCTGATCACCCACCCAAAACAAAACACCCCGCTCATGCGGGGTGTTTTGTTTTGGAGTTCTTATTACGGTGCGCTGGCGATCACGCCACACCAGAAGCAGTCGTAACGCTGCGGTTGGTCTTTCGGGGCCGCTCCGGGTTATTGGCTGCCCGGCGCAACTCACCGCCCGCACTTGGAAGGTGGACATCCGGGTTCGGCATGCCGCTGGGAGACAACTCATGGGTCATCTCGAACTGGGCGCGGACCGACCAACCACAGGCTTCGTTGACGCACTGCAGGTAAGCGATCCGGAGAAAAACGTGACGTCCTTCACTGGTTCGGATCCGCATCTTGCCGTTGCAATGTGGGCATACCAGTTTGTAGCTACTCATAGGAGCCTCCCATCGTCCTTCAGGGATATCTTCGAACCGCTGAGCACCTTGAGGCGGTCCTGCACACTCATACTTGGTGCGTCACGCAGCCCATGTAAGGAAATTCTACAGTTGCAGCAAGCATATGCCAATGCACCTATAAGTGTTTTCAACAAATTCATATTACTTACCATTTTATGCTGAGTGGAATCCTGCCAATTACTGGGATGAAAGTTGACCGCAGTGAAACAACAGCCATCACACGATACTCATACTGAGTAATACTTCCGCATCGCAACAATAGAGCCGGGCAGCCCTGCCCTCTTAGCTTATCGTGCCAGATCACTCCATAATCTTACGCGGGAATCATCGTAGGTGCATACCCAAGGATATGTAGTCCTTTTCATCGCCGCCATATTGCGTACCATCCACACTGAGTGAGATATCACCAATATATTCATATTGCATACCTTTGCCTACAGATCTTATCACTACTCTTCCATGGTATTCACAATGAGTAAAACCTGCATTGCTGCGATATTGAATCGACTGAAGTTGATTGCTGGTTGCACAACCGACATCGAGCTTGCCAGAACGTTGGGGATCAGCCCGCAAACCCTGAGCAGTTGGAAAGTGCGTGGGAGCATCCCGTATTCACTGTGCGTCGCATTGGCCGAACAACATGATTTGTCACTGGACTGGTTATTGTTGGGCGATGGCAACCAGGCTCGAACACCCGCAGCCCCACAGGCGGAGACCTCGATGTCAGGCTGGGAGGCGGACCTGCTCGTGCAATTGAAAGAGCTGTCCGACCTGGACCTGCAAACCATTCGCGCGACCGTGCAGGACAAGCTGCGGATCTATCAGTTGGAACGTCGCCTTGAAGAGCTTGCAAGCCGTCCCGACAGTCATTGAACTAGCCTCCCTTGCGCCAGCGCCAGATGATGTCCTGCAGGTCCGCGTGGTCCACCCAGTGCATGACCTTGATGCTGATGGGAATGACAACCAGGGCTGCGACAAATGCGGCGACACCGCTGGACAGGGAGGGCACCAATGATAGGACGAATGGCGTGAAGAGGTAGCCAACGCCACCTGCCAATGCCAGGGCGACCATGCGTTGCCAGACCTTCAACCGATCATCGTTGCTCAGAATGCCCCAATGCCTTAGTCGACGTCGTGAGCTGCTGACCAGCCAGGCCCCCAGCATTGCGCCGAACATGGCATTGAGGTCCAGGCTGGCCAGCCCGCCAACCTCTTGGAGGTGCTCCAGGATCGGCAGGGCTGTCTCTGACATGTCATTCATGGGACACCTCGTTGCGTAATGGCGCGCTCAGAGCAACCTCGGTGACATGGCGAGCCAAGGCGCTGCGGGTACCCGCTTCCACCAGCCGCAGGTAACAGGTCGAAAGCGCCCTGCCCTGGTCGTGCCGGGCGACATCGATGAGCCGCCTGTAGCCACGCTCACGCAGGCACCGCCGCCATTGGGCGAATTCCTGCGCTGCCAGTTCAACGGATGCCCTTGCAGCGACTTCCAGTTGTGTATCGCTGATTTCTGGTGGAAGGTGCAGGCGGTTACGCAATACATCCAGTTCGATACGTGGCCAGAACAGATCGTGGCAAGCCAGGTAGCGCGAACCCTGGCGTTGGGAATCGTCCTCGGTAGTTGCTGAAGCGTTGCTGTTCATCGGCGGCCTCCTTCTCACTGGTCTTCCAGCAGGCCATACCACAAGGCTTTGGTCACCGCCGCGACCCGGTTAGTTACAGCAAACTTGCGTAGGATATTGCCGAAATGAAAGTTAACGGTCGACTCTTTACAACCCACAATCTGGCCAATTTCCCAAGAGGACTTGCCACAAGCGCACCAAAGCAGAACTTCCTTTTCCCTTGGCGTGAGGTAGATGGACTGCTCGTCGACAGAGCCGGACTTCAGTTGCCTTTGCAGATTCATTGGACGCTCTCCGTACATTCATAACTCGCCCGAAAGGGGCTTCGCAGTTGCATTGCATGCACCTTACGAATGAGAGAGCAGCTCACTCCAGCACTTGGCGTTGTAAAAACGCGCCTGACAAAAGCGCTGGTCATTGACCTCGTGCACTTCTGGATTATTCGACGTGCTCTGGTGGATTTTTCGCGCGTCTGAGGAAGGTTTCCGCCTGAAAATTGCCTGGAGTTCCACGATGCGTCCCGTTTCACCTGTCACTTGCGCTGTCGGCGTGCTGGCTATCTGCGCCTGCAGCCCTGATCTGGCGGCGGCTCCCGTGGAGCTGGACGAGGTATTGATCCAGGAACAGCAAGGCGAACTGGAACAGGCCGCGCAGCGTCTGCGGGAAACGCCCGGCGCAACCAACCTGGTCGACATGCAACAGGTGGATCAAGGGCGCGTTGCCACCAACCAGGACGTGCTCGCCTATCAACCAGGGGTCTTCGCCCAATCGGCTGGCAACGATGGCATCAAGCTGTCGATCCGTGGCTCGGGGATCAACCGCGCCCCTGGAGCCCACGGCTCCGGGGTCTATACGATGTTCGACGGCCTGCCGCTGACCGGCCCCGGGGGCACGCCCTATGAGCTGTTCGAGCCACTGTGGCTGAGCCGTGCCGAAGTGCTGCGCGGCGCCAACGGGTTCGACCAGGGCGCCTTG
The DNA here is from genome assembly GCF_048068175.1 of Pseudomonas sp. NY15356. NCBI lineage: Bacteria > Pseudomonadati > Pseudomonadota > Gammaproteobacteria > Pseudomonadales > Pseudomonadaceae > Pseudomonas > Pseudomonas sp. NY15356. The sequence continues at coordinate 237,687 of NZ_JBLUPW010000002.1, forward strand.
GCCCTGGGCGGCGCGATCAACTATGTGACCCATACCGGCTATGACGCCGCGCCCTTGCAGCTGCGTTATGAAGTCGGCAGCCGCGGCTACGCCCATCGGCACATCAGCTCTGGCCAGGTGCTGGGTGACCTGGACTATTACCTCGCCCTGACCGATACCGAATACGACGGTTACCAGGCGCACAGCAGCGGCAGTGCCAAGGGCATTGCCGCCAATATCGGCTATCGCTTCAACGCCAATCTGGAAACGCGCTTCTACCTGCGCTACCGGGAGACCGAGAACGAGTTGGCCGGGCGCTTGACCAAACAGCAGATCAAGCATGACCCACGGGCAGCCAACCCGGAGTACTTGACGCGTGACGACAGCCGTCCACAGCCAGGCAGCACGTGGTTGGCCAACAAGACCACGTTCTATCTGGACGATGATTCACACCTTGAGGCAGGGTTGGTCTACCACGACTATCCGATGGATCTGCGCGAAGGCCCGATGCGTCTGAAAGTCGCCTATACCGATGTCAGCGGGACACTTAACTATGTGCGCCGCGATACCCTGCTTGGCCATCAGAGCAAGACCACCGTCGGTTGGCGCACGACCAAGCACCTGCCCAATAGCGGGGCCTCTCAGTTCGTACGCGATGGCGACACCTTCGGCCCCCGTAGCCGTGATTTCAGCTACCAGGGGTCGGACACCGTATTTCACCTTGGCAATGATCTGGAGCTGATGCCAGACCTCTGGCTGACCACCGGCCTGGCAATGATCTACACCCGCCGCGAAAGTGACGTCACCTACCCCGCCAACGGCGGCAAGGTCAGCCAACACGACTGGGACTATGCACCGCGCCTGGGCCTGCGTTACGACATCGACCCGCAATTGCAGGTCTATGGCAACTTGAGCCGATCGGTCGAACCGCCACACCCGTGGTCGCTCATCTGGAGCTCGACCGTAGCCACCCAGCCGATCGAAATGCAAAACCAGACCGCCACCACACTGGAGCTGGGCGCGCGCGGCGATTCGGCCTTGGGCGATTGGGACCTGGCCTGGTACTACGCACGCGTACGTCACGAACTATTGGCCGTGGAAATCGTGCAAGGTGCTCCAGCCAAGGAATTCAACGCCAGCCCCACCGTCCACCAAGGCATCGAGGCCGGCCTGGACAGCACCCTGTGGGAGCAGGCCGGTATCGGCAGGCTCTCTCTGCGCCAGGCCTACACGTTCAGCGACTTCCACTACCGTGACGACGATAGGTTCGGCGACAACCGCCTGCCGGGCATTCCCATGCACTACTACCAGGCCGAGGTGCGCTACGACTGGCCCAGCGGGTTCTATGCCGGGCTCAACACCCAAATGGCGTCCAAGGTTCAGGTCGACTATGCCAACAGCAACCATGCCGACGCCTACGCCCTGCTCGGTGCACGGCTGGGCTGGAATTCGCCCACGCAGGATTGGCAGACCTGGCTGGACCTGCGCAACCTGACCAACAAACGCTATGCCGCCACAGTCACCCCTGGGTATGACGATCAAGGCCAGGACAAGCCGCGTTCCACACCCGGCGAAGGGTTCGCCGTGTATGCGGGTGTGTCCTACAGCTTGCGCTGACCGTTACGACGGCAGTTGCACCTGCATCCGACTGCCGGTTAAGATCGCCCAGCTGGACATGAACAGCGCGGCGATCAGCGGCCCGATGACGAAACCGTTCAGACCAAATACCGCCAGGCCGCCAATGGTTGAAATCAGGATCAGGTAATCGGGCATGCGAGTATCCTTGCCCACCAGGATAGGGCGCAGCACGTTGTCCACCAGGCCGATCACCAGCACGCCGAAGGCGATCAGCACCACACCCGGCACGATTGCGCCGGTGGCAAGGAAGTAAGCGGCCACCGGCCCCCAGACCATGGCGGAGCCGACCGCCGGCAGCAATGAAAGAAAAGCCATCAGCACGCCCCAGACCAGCGCGCTGGGAATGCCCAGTACCCAAAAGATCAGCCCGCCCAAGGCGCCCTGGGTCACCGCCACGAGCAGGTTGCCCTTGACCGTAGCCCGCACCACTCGGCTGAACTTGAGCTGCAAGCGGCGCTTTTGCTGTTCGGGCAATGGCACGGCCATACGCACCTTGCGCGCCAGCTCCGCCCCCTCGCGCAGGAAGAAGAACAACAGATAGAGCATCACGCCAAAGCTCACCAGGAAGTCGAAGGTTCCCTGGCCAAAGCTGAACGCCTGGCTGGCCAGGAACTGGCTGCCTTGCATCGCCCATTTGGTGATCTTCTCGCGCAGCCCCTCCAAATCGCCCATGCCCATGCGTTCCAGGCCGCTTTGGGCGAAGGAGGGCAATAGCGTCTTGCCCCCTTCGATGTGGCCGGCGATGTCCAGCTCGCCTTTCTCGATGCGCTGGTAGATCGTCGCGCCCTCTTGCACCAGCAGGGCGCTGATGATGATCACCGGCAGCACGGCGATCAGTAGGCACACCAACAGGGTGACCGCCGCCGCCAGGTTGCGTCGGCGCCCCAGGCGCAGCACCAGGTCACGTTGCAGCGGGGCAAACAGGATAGCGAGGATCACCGCCCAGAACACCGCGCCGTAGAACGGCAGCAGGATCCACACGAAGGCGATGGTCACCAGCGCCAGGAGCACGGCCAAGGCCTTGTTCTGCAATGCGGTCTCGTTCATGGGTATTCCTCGTGGGCTCAATCATTTAGTGCCCACACCGCGCCCAAAAGTGCCGTTGATCTACGTCAATATCGCCGCGTCGAACAGGCCGTAGCATCCGCGCCTTTTGCCCCTGGTGCGCCCATGACCCCTCTTGCCAAGCCCGAATTGCTGGCCCCTGCCGGCACCCTCAAGACCATGCGCTACGCCTTCGCCTATGGTGCCGATGCGGTCTATGCCGGCCAGCCGCGCTACAGCCTGCGGGTGCGCAACAACGAATTCGACCATGCCAATCTAGCGCTGGGCATCCAGGAGGCCCATGCCCTGGGCAAGCGTTTCTACGTGGTCGTCAACATCGCCCCGCACAATGCCAAGCTCAAAACCTTTCTCAAAGACCTGGCACCGGTGATCGAAATGGCGCCGGATGCGCTGATCATGTCCGACCCTGGCCTGATCATGCTGGTGCGCCGGCATTTCCCGGACATGCCCATTCACCTTTCGGTGCAGGCCAACACCGTGAACTGGGCCAGCGTCCAGTTCTGGCAGCACCAAGGCGTGGCCCGGGTGATTCTGTCGCGCGAGCTGTCGCTGGAGGAGATCGAGGAGATCCGCCGGCAGGTGCCCGGCATGGAGCTGGAAGTGTTCGTTCACGGCGCCTTGTGCATGGCCTATTCCGGGCGTTGCCTGTTGTCGGGCTACCTCAATCGTCGCGATGCCAACCAGGGCACCTGTACCAATGCCTGCCGCTGGAAATACCAGGCAACAGCGGCCACCGAGAACGCCACAGGCGAGATCGTCCACGAAGTCGAACCGACCCTGGGCCTGGGGGCACCCACCGCCCAGGTATTCCTGCTCCAGGAAGGCAACCGCCCAGGCGAAGAAATGCCCGCCTTCGAGGACGAACATGGCACCTACATCATGAATGCCAAGGACCTGCGCGCGATCCAGCATGTGGAACGGCTGGCCCGCATGGGCGTGCACTCGTTGAAGATCGAGGGCCGGACCAAGTCGCACTTCTACTGCGCACGCGCCGTGCAATCGTACCGCCAAGCCATCGACGATGCCGTGGCCGGGCGCCCGTTCGACCTGGCACTGATGGACAACTTGGAGTCCCTGGCCCAACGCGGCTACACCGAAGGCTTCCTGCGACGCCATGTGCACGACGAGTATCAGAACTACCAGCGTGGCAATTCCGTATCCGAGCGCCAGCAATTCGTCGGCGAACTGACCGGCGCTCGGGTGGCCGGGTTGGCCGAGGTCAAGGTCAAGAACCGTTTTGCCATGGGCGATCACCTGGAGCTGATGACACCTCGCGGCAACTACCACTTCGATCTGGATCGCCTGAGCGATCGCCAGCAACAGGCGATCCAGGTGGCTCCCGGTGATGGCCATGTGGTCTATTTGCCGATCCCGGAGCAGGTACCGCTCGAGCATGGCTTGCTGATGCGTGACCTGGACCCGGGGCAAAGTGCCACCTGACAACGCTGTAATCCTGCCTTCAGCTCAATGACAGCCGGTACAGGCGAGCATGGCACCAAGCGCAAGCGACCACCGCTCGCGCTGCACCTGGTGCCGGCTTGCGCTATGCTGCGGGCCACACCTGCCAGGCTGCCTGCACGCCTGCGTTTGAAGAGGAGTTTCACCATGCTGCGCAAACACCTGCTCCCCCTCGGCCTGCTGGCGATTTCCAGCCTGGCCCAGGCCGCCGAGACCATCGATGTCTACCGCGACCCCAATTGCGGCTGCTGCAAGGCGTGGATCAGCCACCTGCGCGACAACGGCTTCACCGTCAATGACCATGTCGAGCCGAACATGAGCGAAGTCAAGCAGCGCCTGGGCGTGGCGCCGCGCCTGGCCTCGTGCCACACCGGCGTGATCGATGGCAAGTTCGTCGAAGGTCATGTGCCGGCCGAGCAGGTTCGCCTGCTGGCCAAGCGCAATGACCTCAAGGGCATCGCGGTCCCGGGCATGCCCATGGGCTCGCCCGGTATGGAAATGGGCGACCACAAGGACCACTATCAGGTCATCGGCCTGACCCGCGAGGGCAAGGACGCAGTACTGGCCGACTATTAATGCTCAGCCTCGGGGCGCTGTTTCTCAGCGCCTTCGGCGCCGCCACGCTGCTGCCGTTGCAATCGGAAGCTGTACTGGTGGGGCTGTTGTTGCGGGAGCCGGCCGCCTGGGCGACCTTACTGCTGGTCGCCACCCTGGGCAACGTGTTGGGTTCGATCGTCAATTGGCTCCTGGGCCGTGCGATCGAGCACCTGCGCGAGCGACGCTGGTTCCCATTCAACGCCTCTCAACTCGAACGTGCGCAGCAACGCTACCGGCGCTGGGGGCAATGGTCGCTGCTGTTGAGCTGGATGCCTGTGATCGGCGACCCCCTCACCCTGATTGCCGGCATCATGCGCGAACCCTTCTGGCGTTTCGTGCTGCTGGTCACCCTGGCCAAGGGTGGACGCTACCTGGTGTTGGCCATGATCACCCTGGGTTGGCTACACGGGCGGTGACATCTTTTGCCGATCCGGCCGTCAACTGACTGCTAAAGTCGCCTATTCCTACATGGCCCTACACGGAGTGCCCCCATGCTGCGCGCAACCTCCCTGGCTCTGGCCTGCCTCCTCGGCAGCCCCGCCTTCGCCGCCCCGGCGCCGACCTATGGCAAGCAACTCGAAGGTTTCGACTACCCGCATCCCCTCAAGCACTACGACTTCCAGTCCCAAGGCCAAGCGCTGCAAATGGGCTACATGGACGTGCCCGCAAAAGGCAAGGCCAATGGCCGCAGCGTGGTGTTGATGCACGGCAAGAACTTCTGTGCTGCTACCTGGGAGACCACCCTGGACGCGTTGAGCCAGGCTGGCTACCGCGTCATCGCCCCGGACCAGATCGGCTTTTGCACCTCCAGCAAGCCGGCGCACTATCAATACAGCTTCCAGCAACTGGCGCAAAACACCCATGCCTTGCTCGAGCACCTGGGGATCAAGCAGGCGATCATCCTGGGTCACTCCACCGGCGGCATGCTCGCCACCCGTTATGCCTTGATGTACCCCACGCAGGTCGAGCGCCTGGCCATGGTCAACCCGATCGGCCTGGAGGACTGGAAGGCCCTGGGCGTGCCCTATCGCAGCGTGGACCAGTGGTACCAGCGCGAACTCAAGCTCGATGCCGACGGGGTGCGCAACTATGAGCGCAACACCTATTACGCCGGGCGCTGGAAGCCGGAATACGAACGCTGGGTACAGATGCTGGTCGGCCTGAACCAAGGGCCGGGGCATGAGGCGGTGGCGTGGAACTCGGCACTGATCTACGACATGATCTTCACCCAGAATTATGCAATTCAGGGATCACAAACGAACCACCCCATATCACAAAAATCCTCACGAAACAATAGAATCGTTAAGATTTTTATTGACAATTTATAAGGCTGTGGTACAATATGCTGTAGGGAAGAGAAACAGATTGTTGATTCTTAGCCGACGTTCATCTGTTTACCCTACACGGCAGGGCGTGACTCCTTTACACGCTACGTTCGATCCTTCCAGCAGGATGCCAAAAGCTGGCCCCCCTTCCTGAGTTATAGCCAAGTCCTCCGTTCTAAGTTGTAACTCATCTAGTCGCAAGGTTTTCAGAATGACCTCCATCAGTGCTGACAGCACACTGGCGACGAATGCTGTCACCCTTTCTTATCATCACTTTCCTTCAATGGCAGTAGGGGCCTTTATCAAGGGCTGATGACAGTTCCGCCAGTAACTGCCTACAAAACTGGCCCCCTCCTTTTACAGAATGTTCCCATCTGCTCCGTTCTGTTATTTCAGGCTAGCGAATGCTGGCCTTCTTTTTACTCAATTTCAAAATGTTCACGAATATTCACACATAGGAGACATTATGTCCGATTCCCTTTTTTGCAAATGTGCATGCTGCGGCAAGCCCGTTATTAGAATTAACAGAAGTAGACGCCGCACCTGTTCTCACGCCTGCTATATGGTGTTGTGGCGTAGAGACAAAAGAGAAGCACAGATTCTTAAAGAAAAAGCTCTAAAAGAGAAAGCTCTAAAAGAGTAATCCCCTACCCTTCCAATACACTCCCCAACTCATCGATCAGGAGAAAAATAGAAATGACAATCACCGTAAACATCGGCCAAATCGTAATTAACATTGGCCAGCCCAGCACTGAGAGCCACAGTCCTGAGAATCCCACAATCGTGCAACCAGCTGTAGGTGCCTCTGCTGAAAGAAAATCTGCTGAAAGAAAATCTGCTGAAAGAAAATCTGCTGAAAGAAAATCTGCTGAAAGAAAATCTGAAATTGAGCTTGCCAGTATGGCCACTTATCGTTTCCGGCTTTCTGAAAAGATCAGACAACTATTCGGCGATGAAACAGCAAACCATTTCCTAGCTGGTAGTGTGTAATGCTCACAATTCTATGGATGTGTAGCAGTGCCACTTCTCTTGCTTGCCTGTGTCAGGCAGCAGCAACAATCAAAACAAAATTCAATGGAGAGATTTAAAATGACCAAATACGCCCCAGAGCAATTCCGTAAAGTGTTGAAAGCAGAACAACATGATTACATCCGACGTGCAATTGAGATTGCCAGAACAGCTCCAGCTGCATACGAAGGGAGCCTTGATCCAACTGGAAGCACAATCTTTCAACATCGTACAATCCATGAAGCTCTTGAACATTACGCCGATTTGAAAGCTCAAGGTTGGGAGCTTGAACATCTGACCCCAGCTTGTAACGACAAGCTATTCAGTTTCAGTGCAAAGAAGCCCGAGCATGTGTTCGAACAGGATATTTTGCAGATTGCCGCACGTGCAGAAAAGGCTTATTTGAAAGAAATTGAAATCCACAACAAAGAAGCCCAACGCCTGAAAGACAAAGCGGCGTTCATCGAAGCTGAGTTCAACCGTCTTGAAGAAGAGCGTAAAGCCAGCCTACGTGCAGAACTGGAAAGACAGTTCGATAGTCGTGTGCAACATCGTGTGCAACATGTAATTAGTCACGCCGCACATACCCGTTAACAGAGAGGCTTCCAAGCCTCTCTCTTTCCATAAGGAAAACAAACAATGTCAATGAAGGAGACAATCGCACAACTCGTTGGCGTATTGAGATTTGACGTAGACAGCCGTGGCATGACCCGCTTCAACCAAATGATGCAGTCTGCCAACAAAAAGCTCAATGCCCTCTCCCAGAATTACCAGAAGCTTTCTAAAGACTTGGCCAAAGGCTTGAAGTTGAAAGTGGATACATCAGCCATCGATAAGGCCAAGGCCAAGCTTGATAAAAGTCTGAAACGCCAATCTCAAGCAGAAGCTGCCCTTAGCAACCAACAGCGTCAAACATTCACCCAAGAGCTTACACAGCAGAAGCTTAAATATGCTGGCACTAAGGCCCAAGCAACCTTAGACAATGCCCACCTTCAATCTAAGAAAGAGTCTGCTGTCGTTGCTGCTAAAGCCGCTGCTATGCAAGCCAAATCCCAAGGTGTTTCTAAGGCACAACTCGCCACACAGAACGCTCTGACAGCTTCCTTGACACGACAGGCCAAACTAGAAGCCATCGTGCAGAAGACAAGAGCAGCAGTCCAGAAAGCGAACGATCAGCACCTTGCTTCTATGTCGAAGTTGCAACGCATTCAACAACAGATGAACCACGCGCAGCAACAAGCCCATTATCGTGCACAACAGCAACAAGCCAAGATGGCCGCTGCTCAACAGACAGCAGCAAGCAAGGCTACGGCTCAGTTTCAACGTGACCAGAGATTCCAAGCCTTCCAACAACGTCACGCCGCATGGCAAGCAAGGCAGAACGCCCCTATTCCAAATACTGGTATGTTCGGTGGTATGCCTTCTGGAATGATGGCTCTTGGTGGTATCGGTGCGGGTCTGGCAGGCCTAACAGTGGCTATTCAGGCTCTTAGTGCAAGAATTGAAGCTCGCAAATCAAATGTAATCGATGCTGAACGATTTGATGCTGCCTTCGTTGGTCTTGGCAAAACAGATGAAACTAGGAAATTCTGGCGAGATACGTTCCTGAAACTCTCGAACGAATCTGGTGCAGAAATCTCTAATGAAACTGCCGAGGACTTTAGAACGTTCGTTGCAATGCAACAGGCTTTCGCGAAAACCACTGACCAAATCATCAAAGAGTTCAAGCTACGCCAACAAGCATTTGCTGTAGCTGGCCTAACCAAAGACAGAAGTAGGGAAGTTAACAGACAGCTTAACCAAGTGAGCACAGACGGCCTTGGTGACAAGAGCGACTGGAATGTTATCTCAGAGAATATGCCAACTCTTGCTCCTTTCGTTATTCGTGCATTTGGTGCAGAAGAAGGAATCGAAGACCCTGCTAAGGCTGCCGCTGCATTCAACAAACGAATGAAGAAAGGCGGTGGCGTTAAGCTTGATTGGATCACCCAGGGTCTACAGACAATGGTGGATGAGAGTCAGGCCATCTTTGAACAGAAGAAAAACAGCGTAGGGTTTGCCAAGCAGCTGCAAGATAACCAGCAGTTTATGAATGCGGTTGGCATCAACAATACGCAAGAACTGAACTCTGTAATGCGGGAGAATATCCAAGCTCATAGAGAACTAGACGAAGCCCTGCAACCTGCAAAGCAGAAACTACGTGATTTCGACACAGCCCTCACACAGGCCCAGACAGGTTTGATTAGATTTGTCATTGGGCTAAATCCAGACGGATCGAAGAAATCCTCCGAACAGTCGAGTCAAGAACTAGCAGATGCAGGGAGTGAAGGCGGTATCAACTTTGGTGCTCTCGCCCCGTCCCAGCCTCCAGCCCCTGTTCGAGATTCTGACAGTGATCCCGTAGACAGATTCTGGCGCTGGATGCTCGGTGTTAACAAGCCTAAGCCAAAGGACGACAATCCTGTTCTTGGTGCCATTCCAGAAATGAATCTGGATACAAGCCAGATTAAGGGCATGCCATCTTTCACAACGCTTGCCACTAAGCTGCAAAGTCTGGAAGGTCTGAAACAAATGCAGGATAGCATGGCCACTTCTGCTCAAGCTGCACAAGCCAGCGTCACAAACACTGTAAACGCACCAATTACCGTAGAAGGTGCAAATGTAAATGTGACGATCAATGGCAGTGCAACTGAAAAAGACCGTCAGGAAATGATGAATTACATCAACACTGAGATGCAACGTCAAATGCAAGGTCAAATGCAAGGCCTTGCCCAAGACACTCTCCGTAATGTCATCGGTGGTGCAAGGGCCTTGCAAGCAGAACGTTAAACAGGGAGCTGCAAAGGCTCCCTTTCTTTCCATCCATCATCCATGTAATAAATGAACACCTTCATCAACTTTATAAAGGTGGTGCTGCTGTCGCTCATCCTGATATTCACAATCTCTACATCAAAAGCTCAGTACGACCTAGAAAAGCAAACCGCCCTAGAGCTAGAAATTGTGAGGAAGTATTCTGACAATCGTGCCAAGCAAGCCCAGCTTCAAATGCTTTCACTAATGTCTGAGATATCGAGCGCTACAGTACGCCTCGCAACTCTACAATGCCTCAAACATTCCACAGATGGCTTCACAGATGGTTTCTGTGATCCACGCTACAACCCATACCTCTCAAAAGGAACACGACAATGACAGATACCCAATATCACACAATCGCTACTGATTCATTCCTAGCATTGCTAGAAGAGTACGATGAGTTTGTAGCCCAAGGCTATACACGATGCGAATTCAGCTACTACGTTGCTCCAGAGAAAGGCATTAAGCCTTTGTTTGTAATCTCCATGCTACCCCCAATTGACAAGGAGCCGAAATGACAGATACCCAACAATTGAAGGACGCTGCCTTTGCCCAATACCAGAAGCAAGGCCGTTACCACATCATTTATACAAACTACATCACGGATATGTTCAAAGAATACGACGCCCTTGTTGCTCAAGGCTACAAGCGTGCTCCTGATGCTTACATCAACGCTGCCAATATGAACCTCTCAGTTCTTCAAGTGGTTCATATGGAGAAGCCAGCAGATGTGCAACAAGCCGAACTGCAAGCCATTTATGACAAGATCGAAGAAGCGAATAAATGAAAATCCAATATAACCAAATCAAGCTCGCACCTGATCAGTATGAGGCTGCATATATTTATCTAGAGCACAATTTCGGCCCTCACGTCCCGTACATGTCTCCTGACCTTGTTGGCCACCTTGTACGGTGCATCGATAATAATGTCAGCGAATCCCAATTCAGACGTGACGCTAAGACAATGTACAACGTATAAGGACTTCCAATTATGAAACCTTTCGATCCCTACGATATTCTATTGAAAGCAGAGAGCCTTGGCCTTGGCGACCACCTCAGAGGCTCTGAGATTGTTTACCATCTTGAAGCACTCGAAGCGCTCATAGCTAAAGAAAAGGTAGAAATGAACAAAGCACTTACAGCCGCCCAATCCATTTACGCATTAGACAATGGCGTAGATATCACCTGCAAAATCCTAATGGAAAAGTATCGTCAATAATAAATATTCACAAAAGTATTGACAGTGAACATTTCCATGTTACCATTGATTGCAGAGATAGATATTTATTAAATCGATGCAACGTCGATGCTACATCTTCTCTTCATTCTCCTTATTAGGGCATCCCCAGAATATAAACATACCCTGTAAGCTCCTACAGAGCGATTACAGCGTATTTGTGTTCGCCAGAACACTACCCCATACATATATTCTAAAAACGCCTCACAGGGCCTCCCATGGCCATCCAGGGCCATCCCTTATAACAACTCACCAACATGGAGAGCATTATGCCTGTTCAAAATAAACGTGCCGGTAGCCTGAGAGTTCTCACCTGCCGAGTATGCAGTAAAGAGTTCACCCGCAGGAAGTTTCAGCCAGTGTGCTGCCATGCCTGCAATCTAATTTATAAAGCCGACCTTCAAGGAGCTAGCAATGACCAAAGTAACACAACCCAAGAAACAAACCGCTAAGACTCGCCGTCCAGTTTGCAAGAACTGTAAGAAGCGATTCACCACCAGCGTAGCTACAGCCAAGTATTGCTCCAACAAGTGCGGAGCCACTACCCGCAATAAGAGCAAGAGAGTTGACCCGCTTGTAAAAGCACTGAAGTCTGCATTCTTCTACTACATCGCTGGCGAATGCCTACGTGCGGGCACAATTGAAATCTTGCGTGACCATACAGTAGAGTCCCTGTGCGAGCTTCACGAAGTTTACAAGAACAATATGAAGTGGAACGGGTATGGTGACGCATCTGCTTACGAACTCTCCCATATTTCCCCAGTAAATGGCACTTCCCAGCTTGGCCTATTGCACGCCGAAAACCTAGTATCAGCCCCGAAATCACTCAATCGTGCCCACGGAGTAAAGTATTTCGGATTCGGGAAATCGATCAGCCGCTTTACAATCGATCCCAAACATTCCGTCAACAAAGCATTCGACAAGCCGTCCTCTGTTGTTGAAAAGGTTATTAAATACCTTGGGAAAGACTTGGTGCAGGAAGTCGTTAAGCTTTGCAAGATCAAGCCTACGCAACGTAGCCAAATTACTGAATGGATTATCGATAACTACAATCCATCTGATGAATTTCATCGTGCAGCCCTACCAGACTTGGAAAAAGTTCATGACTTGAAAACTCGGGAACTCCAATATGTCAAGGCAGCCATGAAAGGCGAAGAGGCAGGCGATTACGTTTCCTGTGTTGCAGCTCATCCAGCCGACGTTATGACTCACGAACTCTACAGACTATCTGCCTACCGCCCAGAGCTTGGAATCTACGCATACGCATTGGAAGAGGCTCTGGCGACCCAAGGCAGCGATTACAGTCTGTTTTCCAAGCATCATGAGCAAATGCTGTTTGACGTGCTGCATGGAAAGTCGATTGCGGTAATGGCCGATACGCTGGAAATGGTGATTGGCGAGAACACCCAGCACTTCATTGTCAGTTACGCCCCAGGTAAGCAACACATCGTCAGCATCCCTGAAACTCAACGCTACTTCCTTCAAGATCACGCCAGCAAAGTTACTGTCACATCGCTGGCATCCTTCAAGGCATCCCTTGTCAGGGCACCTCTAGACACAACTTCCCGTGCAACCGTCCCAGACACCACCTTTGCACCAATGCCCGTATTCGATCCTTGGGGCAACGAAGTGGAAGCCCCGCCATTCTAATATTCTGCCCGTCTTCATGGCGGGCATTTCTTCGCCTAGAAGAAAGTTGCACAGCGCCAAGTAGAAGAGGTTTTATTGAGACCGATTCGCCCACACGCCTTGTATTCCGTGGCCTTGGGCCACATTTCAAGTGACGGATTTACCCGGTAACACCCCGTGAACGTCGTTCACAATGTTACACCTCCCGGCCAACAGCCGATGTTACGCACAGTCCAGCAGGATGCTGAATGTATTCCAATAAAATAATCAAAATACTCCTTGACAAAGATGCTATTTATATAGGAGACTTCGTCTCCTACGCTCCCACTGGAATTGCGGCTTCTGACGGTACGTCAGCAACGATGCTCTTTCAGGATTTCTTTTAATAAAAATAACAATTACACAAATCAAGCTTCTGCTCTTGCTCTTCCCTGTCCGTAGGACAAATGTTATCCCCACTTCAAGAGTAACTCCCCGTGTCGGTTACGACACAGTGTCTCTTCTTCAAGAACGGCAGTGTCGGTACGACACGTTCTTCTTGTTATTGTTTTTATTCTTTTCCACTTGAAGTGGAGCATCCTTTGAACGTACGTTCACAATATTACACCCTTTGGGAAATCCCTCTCTCTGTGCGAGAGCACAGCCTGACACCCCTGCCTTCGCTCCTATATAAGAGTGCGACACAAATGGGAAAGCCCGTGCTAGAGCCGTTAGGCTGCATCTTGGCGCCCTTGCCTGTACAGAAAATAACCAAAAAACCTAGCCGAAACCCAGCCAATACCCCTAGTTCTGGTCAGGCTGACGCACACTGACGCACAGACGCATGCTGACGCATTCCAGTGCAATCCTTTCTCCAGGCAGCCGTAAGGCGCGGGTAAGCCCCAGAATTCAAGCCTTACAGCCCTGTGTGAATATTTTGTTTTCCAGCATTGTGACACTTGGCACCTTGGCTACCGAGTGCAGACTGCCTAGCAAAACGGTTTCTATTTCACAAATTCTCAAAAACTTAGCATTCTCGTTCGTCAAAGCGACCCGGACAGCACGCCATATCACGTGCAAGCCACATTGTCAACAATTTTCTCCCCCTATCATCCAAATGCGAATAGAATCCTAATGACACTATTTCTCAGGTGCGTATTGCTTGTGCTCAACAAACGAGGGGTTCAACAAACGACCGTCTTATGACACCAGTCCACGATGGCCAAATCTGGTTTCAACAAGTGTGCTTGTGAATTGATGACACCAGACGTATACTGACACCACACTTGATGACACCAGAGCCAGAACCATGAGCCGCACTTTCGCCTACTGCCGTGTTTCCACAACTGACCAAACCACGGACAACCAGATTCTAGAAATCCGAACAGCTGGTTTCGATGTACAGGCCCAACGCGTCATCACTGAAACAGTCAGTGGGTCCACTCAGGCAAGCGAACGTGAAGGCTTCCAGAAGCTGTTAGATCGTATGGAATCAGGCGATGTTCTGATCGTCACCAAGCTTGACCGCCTTGGACGTAATGCAATGGATGTACGTCAAACTGTAGAGAAGCTGTCCAGCACTGGTATCCGTGTGCATTGTCTCGCCCTCGGTGGCGTAGACCTCACCAGTGCAGCAGGCAAGATGACAATGCAAGTGCTGAGCGCTGTCGCTGAGTTCGAACGTGACCTCCTGATCGAACGCACCCATGCAGGCATCAACCGTGCAAAGGAACAAGGTAAGAAGCTAGGACGCCCCGAGGCTGTAGACACCACCAAGGCTGTGCAGGAATGCAAGACTGACGGCCTGAGCCAGAGCCAAACCGCCGAGAAGCTGGCCATCAGCTTGGCTACTGTCAAACGTCATTGGAACAAGGCAGCCTGAGAGCGGCTGTAGGAGACGTTCTATTGAGACGGATTCGCCCCTAGCCCGCGTCTTCTGTGGGCTAGAGCTATATTTACCCTGACGGATTTCCCAGGTGCGAGAAGGCCAGCGTCAGCTGTCATCTGAATTTCTCGCAAAAATCTTCTAGCATTTTCTCCCCGCATGATTGTAGAATCCACTCCAACACATCGCAGATAGGAGCGGGTATGATAGATTTCAAAAGCAAGGGCTACACCAACGATCAGATTTACGCCATCATTGAAGCGTTCGAGGCTTCTGACGAGCCAATCACCGAATTCTGCAAAAAGCGTGACTACAAGCCTTCTTATCAGACACTAGCTGGTTGGCTGAAAAAAGTTGGCAAACCCACTACAAAGAAGGCCACCACAGCCAGCAAGCCTACTGCCGCCCCTACGGCAGTCCCCACCACCCCAGAGGCCATTAAGGCTCAGATTGCCAAGCTTCAAGATGCTTACAAGGACAGTCTTCTGTCCAAGGTTGACAAGCTGAAAGCAGACATTGAGCGAATGCAACAGGAGCTTGCAGCCGCTGAAAAGGAGTTGGAAGAACTAACAGCGTAAGAATATTCAAGCCCTGCCTATGCGGGGCTTTGTTCTGTCTATAGAAACAACATTTACAACAATGCCCTTCTAAAGCCTCTAGCAAGCGTTTACAGAAGAGCAAGCCTCTCCCCAATACATTCCTATTACCCCATCCTCTAACGCCATTCTACGGCCCTCTCTCGCATTCTAATAAGCAATGCCAAGCACAGCCTCTGCCCAGTCTTACTTTATAATTAGTAACACTTCTAATTTGCCAGTGTGCGATGGGTTAAATAACTCTCGAACAAACCCCAGTTTTGGAAAGAGGCACCCCAAGAATTATATTTCTGTCTAGAAATCCATAGATTCCAACAAGTGCCCCATTCTGGCGGCGCGGGGGATGTGATTTCACAAACTTTTTGTGAAGATTTCAAATTCTAGCTTACAGGCCTGTGTTCTCACCAGTCGTGCTCATGTGCAAGGGTAAGCATCTATGAGTGCCTCCCATACAAGTGCCATATCAGGCCTATTCAGTATCTTTGGATTATCTTCTAAATACTTGATTACTATACGTGCCACCTGACCATTCGTTACATCATCGGGCATGCAGAATTTTTCATCGTTCTTAAGATCCCCGGAATAGAAATAAACCGTACTAGCAACCCCTCGAATAAGGCCAGTACACTCCCCGGCCAGAAGCGCATCAAAACTGCCATCCTTAATAAACTCCTTACAATTACGCAACAATTCATTTCCATCATGCCCCGCCGCACTTACTGTGCAGCTACCAGCCACCACTCCAGCTAATACAATCGCTATCACTTTTGATTTCATGGTGCGTCTCATCCTTTTTGTTATTTATTTTAGAACGCAAGCAACACACACCCTACTCTCACTGCTCCTTTGGAATTCTGATCTTGGCATTGGCAATTCCATTAAGATTAATCTTAACCGGTTCCCTCACCACCTTATTTGCATTTCCACCCTCACCATCACGATGCACAGGAATCCTCAACAACACGCCATCAGGATTGACAACCTTGTGTGTGTCATCTTTACGTGCCCATCCTTGGTAAGAAAATACTCCAACAGGTGTCTGAATCGTACCGTCATAGTTACAAATCACCTTGTAACCCACTGACTGTAAAAGGGCATTAGCCTTAATTGGGTCCGCCATAAGATCAAGAGAGTTAAAAACTCTTTCCTTGATAGTAGCATCCTCATGCTTCAACGATGCTTTTTCGTTCTGGAGTGCTTTCCTCTCTGCTTTCAGATCACGTAGAAGGTCGGCCACCTCATCGATATCATCCAGCTCTGCAAGTCTCGGCACCAGACGTGCAATCTTCAACTCAATTTCAGAAATCTGTCCATCAATCTCAACTTCACGTTTCTGGCTTTCTGTTAGATATTGTCCAGCCAGTGCATCGTTTACATGTTTCCAGCATGACAATTGCACAGCCATGGATATCACAGCATATGGAATACCCTTACTATTACTGCAACCTGTAGCCCCACGTCTGGCACGGGACGAACATTCCATAACAGGTGGTGGCGTCACACCGTTTTTCCGTTTACCGTAAGCCTTGGTGTTGAAGTTCTTCCCGCACTCTCCGCAGACAACAAGGCCTGTATACTTGTGTTTAGTCGGTGCAGCCCTGGGCACGTTCTTCTCTTCTAGTTTCTTTTGAACGCGGTAAAACAACTCAGGCTCCACCACAGGCGGGTATACATTGGGTATGCCCTGCCATTCCCCAATAGCCGTTCTGTTCTTCATCCAACGTTTAACCGTGCTGGGCGCCATCCTGACAAGGCATTCATATTTGTTACCACCAGCTTCCAGAATCCTTTCATAAATACGGCGTTCGCCCAATCCAGATGCGTAATCTTCAAACGCTTGCTTTACGAATGGTGCAATCTCTTTAATCATCTTGCCATCCGATGTAAGCCAAACTGGTGTATACCGCTTGGGCGTTTCTCCCTTCTCTTTGGCTAGCTTGTTCCTTGTAGCATAGCTGGCCTTCATTCTTAAGCTCAGGGATTCCGAATAGTTGAACGCTGCTTGAATCTTGCCTGCTAGGATGTGGACGCTCCCGCCCTTCATCGTCTCTTTTGAATACCACTGACGATCATCGAGAGTGACAATAGACACCCCTTTCAGAATGATTCCTGTCAGGATGTGGATCATCTGAGCAGGTTCTAGGCGCCCTGTTCTGTCTATTGCCTCAACAAGAACAACGTCACCGTCCCCAATAGCGCCTTTCTCTACACCCTCAAGCAGCTTGCCGAATCCGTTTTTCAAGTGCTTCCCGTCACGTCCAGAGATACCAAGGTCTTCGAACGTCAGCGGGTTACGGGTGTACTGGGGGTATTCCTCAAGCCAGCTGTCTACCATCGCTTCCTGCCGCTCTTTGCTGCTGCCTTTATGCTGCTTGCCAGATGAGAATCTGATGTAGGAAAACGCTTGGTTCATGGGCTAGGGCCTGAATCTACGGGGGTTACAGGCAGTTTACCATAAATCTACACACTGCCGCGTCCTTCACCCAGCCGGTGTACTACGAATTCAAGGACCTGCAGATGCCAACCCTGCTATTGATCGGCGACCAGGACACCACGGCCATCGGCAGCGATATCGCCTCGCCCGAGGTAAAGGCCCGGCTGGGCAAGTACAAGGCGCTGGGGCCGAAGGTGGCCGGGTTGATACCTCAAGGGGAACTGGTGACATTCGAAGGCCTGGGGCATGCGCCACAGATAGAGGAACCGGCGCGCTTCCACAAGGCGTTGGTCGATTGGCTGGAGCGCTAGGCCCGGTCGCGGGCAGACGCCGCTATACCTGTGTGGGCTTGCCCCGCGATTGGCCGCCAAGGGTACGTACCTGCGCCTTCAGCTCCCACCCCAGATCAACGCCTCGCTCCAACCAAGCTCGGCAAAGTCATCGGCCCGCAAGCTAGCCTCTTCTTCGCAGAAGAACTCATCCAGTTGCGGCGGATGCACGGAGGTATCGCTGAGCATCGCATGCACCTGGCCCCGATGATGGATCTGGTGTTCGAACAGGTGCGCCAGCAGGCGCAGACGGGACTCGCGCTGCAAGCGATCCGGGCGCACGATGCTCACGTAACGCTGCAACTGGTCGTCCTGCAGCGACCGGCAATAGGCGATGAGTCGATGATCGGCCTGGGCCTGCTCGGCGAGCAGGTCGGTGCAGGTGGCAAAGGGTTGCTCGGGCTCGAAAAAGCGCTCACCGTCGGGGCCTGGCGCTTCGCCGCGCTGCTCGCATTCCAGCGCATGCAGGTAGAACCAGTCCACCGTCAACAGATGGTTGAGCGTGGCCTTGATCGAAGGGAAGAAGCTGCAACGGGGAGCGACGAACTCGTCGTGGGTCAGTTGCAGGCACGCCTTGTACAGGCGATGGTTGGCCCAGCCATTGTTGTAGGCCTGGGTCAGCAGATGATGCGACAGCGGCTCCATGGTCGGCTCCTTCAGACGAAGCGTTGCAGTTGCATCTCCCGTAGCCGGCTCAGGGTTCGCTGGAACGGGAACGCCAGATACCCTTGAGTGTAGAGTGCTTCGAGCGGTACTTCGGCTTCCAGGTACAGGGCGACCCGGCGGTCGTAGCATTCGTCGACCAGGGCGATGAAGCGCCGCACACTGTCGTCCTTGGGAGCCAGGGTCGGCAGTTCGCGGTCCCCGGCAACCACTCGCTCGGCGCCATCCTCGGTGCCGCGGGCGATACGCCCAGCCTGCTGCTGCCCCCCGAGCGCCGGGATACCTTCGACCAGGATTGCCGGAAACAGGTCGCACAAGGCCATGAACTCCACGGCTGCCAGGGGTTGCTCGCACAGGTCGCTGAAGCGACACCATATAGCGGCGTCGCTGCGTCGTACCACGTTGACTTGACGGGCACCGATCGACAGCGGCGCCTCGGTGCCGGCATCGCCTTGGCTCAGTTGGTGAAACATCGCAGGCAGAGCACTGGGTCGCCCCGGTTCGGCCACCCAGTAGCGCTGGTGCGACGCACCGGGGTGCAGGCGATGGTCCTGTTCACCGGCCACGGGCAGGACGCGCATATGCCGCTCGATGGCAGCGATGGCCGGCAGGAAGCGCTCGCGGTTGAAGCCGTCGCGGTAGAGCTGCTCGGGAGGCTGGTTGGACGTCGCCACGACCACCACGCCCTGGTCGAACAGTGTCTGGAACAGACGGCCCAAGATGATCGCGTCGCCAATATCGCTGACGAACAGCTCATCGAAGCACAACACGCGGATCTCTTGCGCCAATGCCCGGGCCAACGCCTGCAACGGGTCGGCAGTGCCGTTGAGCTGGAACAGCCGTTGATGCACCCAGGCCATGAAATGGTGGAAATGCTGGCGCCGCGCCGGTATTTGCAGGGCTCGATGGAACTGGTCCATCAGCCAGGTCTTGCCACGCCCGACCGGGCCCCAGAGATAGACCCCCTGGGTGGGCCGGCCCTGGCGCAGTGCCTCGAAGCAGGCTTGAAGCTCGCCAACTGCCAGGGCCTGGGCGGCATCGGGGACGAATCCATCCTCGTCCAGTGCCTGACGGTAGAGGGTTTGCGGGTCGAGTGACATGCAGGATGCCCCTGGGCAAAAGCGCCATGGTACCCGGCGCCGCAGCCTTATGGGCAGCCGATTTACAGCATCCAGGGCCGGTGGCTTGTCAGTGTCCGTTCAAGCCGACTTTGAGTAACGCGCCATCTTCGGCGTCGGTCAATAGATACAGGTAGCCATCCGGCCCTACACGCACGTCACGGATGCGTGCCTCCAACTCCCCGAGCAGGCGCTCCTGGTGAACCACCTTGTCGCCGTCGAGCTGCAAGCGGATCAGTTCGCGGGATACCAGCGCACCTATGAACAGGTTATGGTCCCAGGCTTTGAAGGTCGGGCTGTCATAGAAGGCCATGCCGCTGATGCCCGGTGATTTTTCCCATACATGGTGCGGAGGCTGGGTGCCCTCCGCATGCTTGCCCTTGGCCTCAGGAATCGGCAGCAACGAATAGTTGATTCCGTGGGTGGCGATCGGCCAGCCATAGTTCTCGCCCGGTTGCGGGATGTTGATTTCGTCACCCCCTCGGGGGCCGTGTTCATGGGTCCATAGCTGGCCGGTCCAGGGGTTGAGGGCGGCGCCCTGCTGGTTGCGATGGCCGTAGGACCAGATTTCTGGCCGCACATTGGCCTGGCCAACGAAGGGGTTGTCCTTCGGCACTTCGCCATCCGGCAGAATCCGTACGATCTTGCCCTGCAGTTTGTCCAGGTCCTGGGCGGTGGCGCGCTGGTTGTTCTCCCCCAAGGCGACGAACAGGTAGCCGCCATGATCGAATACCAGCCGCGAACCAAAGTGGATGCCATCGGAAAGCTTGGGCTGCTGACGGAAGATCACAGTGAAATTCTCAAGGCGGGCCAGGTCCTGGGACAGTTGGCCGCGGCCGACCGCAGTACCGCCCTTGCCATCGGCGCCCTGCTCGGCAAACGACAGGTAGACCGTGCGATCCTTGGCGAACTCTGGTGACAGTGCGACATCCAACAGACCACCCTGCCCTTCGGCCCAGACCTTGGGTACGCCGCTCAAGGCCGGACCGACCTTGCCGTCCGGGCTGACCACGCGCAGGTTGCCGGGCCGCTCAGTGACCAGCATGCCCTTGCCTTCGGGTAGGAAGGCCAAGGCCCAGGGATGATGTAGACCATCGGCTACAGTACTGACGGTCAGCTGGCCTTCCTCGCTGGGCAATTGGCGTTCGGAGGCGGCCTGTGCCAACAGCGGCATCAGGGCTGAAATGGCCAAGGCGGTAAACCAGGTGCGTGACTTCATGCTCGGGTCCTTCCAGGTGGCGGCTCAGGGCAGGCGTTGGCTATCCCGTGGTGGCCGGGCGGGTTCCAGGTTGGGCACGCGCTGCTCGCGGCGCAGGTTTTCGCCATTGCCGATGCCGCGGTTATCCAGGGTTGGCGGCCGCGGGTTGGGTTGCGTCGAAGGCCCACGGATCGGCGGCGCCGCAGGCATGCTGCCCTGGCGGCTGTTGGGGTTGGCGCGTTGGATCGGGCTGTTGTAGGGGTTGTTTCTGTCGCTGGCGATGAACAGCGGTTGCGGCAAGGGCGCAGCTGGCAGCGGCAGGCTCAGCATCAGCCCGATGGCCAGGAGCGGCAGTGTCGAATGCATGCTTCACCTCCTTTGCGAAAAGGCGCGCCCAAACATTGGATAGCCTAAGACGTGACAGGTTCGCGGCGAAAGAGCGAATGCCGGTAGAGATGATTCCTGATATTTCAGTATGGCTCGTGGGGCCCGCTGCGCAGCGCTGAATCATGCCTCGGTGCTTTCAACGTTCGCGTGGTTTTGCCACACTGCAGTTTCGACCTGGATACAAGGCACATGCCATGAGCTTGCGACCAAGCCGTTTCTGGCTGACTATCCTGCTTGCCTGTACGCTCAACGCCTGCGCGCTGTTTCAGCCCAGGGACCCGTTGAACATCAGCGTGGTCGGCATCGAGCCACTCCCGTCCCAAGAGCTGGAAATGCGCATGGCGGTAAAGATCCGCGTGCAGAACCCGAACGAGAAGCCGGTCGACTTCAATGGCATCGCATTGAATCTTGAGGTCAACGACCAGCCCCTGGCAGCTGGCGTCAGTGACCAGACAGGGCACATTGGGCGTTATGGCGAGGCGGTGGTGGTGGTGCCGGTGAGCATCACTGCCTTTGCCGTGTTGCGCCAAGCCTATGGCCTGAGCCGGCTGGATTCACTGCAGGGCCTGCCCTATGTACTGCGCGGCAAGATGGCTGGCGGCCCGCTGGGCACTGTGCGCTTTACCGACGAAGGCACACTCGACCTGCCCGAGGGCAGCCTGGTTCGCTGATCGATCAGCGGTTACTGCTGGCGGCAGCCATCATCTTGTTGACTTCGCTGCGCACCAGGCTGACGAATTCGGGAGGCGACATGCCATCGAGCTCGGCGCGGACCCACTCGGCCCATTTGCTCTTGCGCCGGGGTTTCTCGCCGATGAGCCGGGCGGCCTCGCCCTTGGCCTTGCCGAGGTTGTTCTGCCAATAATCGAATAGCCGAGCCTTTTCCGCCTCGATCTGTGCCCGTTCCTCGAAGCTTCTATTGGCCAGATTGAAACTCATGGTATTACCTGCCGCTTGAAAATGGTCGTTATCTTACACTGTACTGGCGAGCAACCGGTACGCCGACGCAACTTTCCAGGGGCACAGGTATCCATTGCCCTGACAATCAGCGAATGAGGACGTGTTCATGGCCAGGAAAAGCGCCCCGCAAACAGACAACGAACAAATCAAGGACCAGGTGTTCAGTGAGTTGCAGGCCTTGATCGAAGAGTCGGAGCGGTTGCTGAATGACAGCGCAGCCCTGGTAGGCGATGAAGCCGACACGCTGCGTGCCCAGGTCAACCTGAAGCTGCGCCAGGCGAACCGGGCCGTGAACAGACTGCGGAGCAAGGCGCAACCTGCAGTAGCAGCCGCTGAAGATTATATAGGCGACCATCCCTGGCAGACGGTGGCGATTTCCGCAGGCCTAGGGCTGGTCATTGGGCTATTGTTGGGGCAGCGTCGCTGATCGCCATGCGACGCTATTGCGTTCAGGCCGCTCGCGCCATAGGCACGCCACTGTGGAAACGCAGTTCTTGGTCGGCAGAGAGGATCAACTGCGCTTCTGCCTCGCGCACCTGCTCCACCACACGTGCGATGTCCGCTTCGTCACCATATTGGTGAGCCAACTTCAGGTAGCCTTGGTAATGACGCGCCTCGCTTTTGAGCAGGCCGTGATAGAACGTCCCCAGTTCTTCGTCCAGATGCGGCACCAGGGCCGCGAAACGTTCGCAGCTACGGGCCTCGATGAAGGCGCCAACCACCAGGGTATCGACCAGCTTGACCGGCTCGTGTGCCCGTACCAGGC
The DNA here is from genome assembly GCF_048068175.1 of Pseudomonas sp. NY15356. Taxonomy (NCBI): domain Bacteria; kingdom Pseudomonadati; phylum Pseudomonadota; class Gammaproteobacteria; order Pseudomonadales; family Pseudomonadaceae; genus Pseudomonas; species Pseudomonas sp. NY15356. The sequence goes on from NZ_JBLUPW010000002.1 coordinate 260,790, forward strand.
GCCGCAACCCAGAGGCGTAGCGCCCTGCCGAAACCGGCCGCAGCGGCACACCACGGCGCTTCATCAAGCGCAGCACCTGCTCGTGATGGACCAGCTCTTCGCGGGCCAGACGCGACATCATGTTGATCAGGTCAATGTGCGTGTTGTACTTGGCAATCAGACTCAAAGCCGTGCTGGCAGCCTTGAATTCACAGTTCTTGTGATCGATCAACAGGGTTTCCTGGTCGGCGAGCGCCGCTTCGATCCAGGCGTCAGGAGTCGGGCAGCCGAGGAAGGCGTCGATTTCGGGAATCAGGGACATAAGCTCATAAACTACAGGCCAACGGCAGGATCGGCGATTATACCGGGGGTGACGGTAATCGCCAGCGACTATGCTTGATACACATCAAGCGGCACTGCGCGCAACGCCGACTATAGTCAGGCACTGGCCGTCACTTACCAAGGGAGCTCACGCCCATGCAAGCCGTCCGCAGTATTCTCGTCGTCCTTGATCCCGAGCATGCCCATAGTCGCGCCCTCGCCCGGGCCAAACTCATTTCCGGCGTCACCGGTGCACGCCTGCACCTGCTGATGTGCGACAAGCGACAGAACCACAGCGCCTTGCTCAGCCTGCTCAGCAGCCAACTGCACGATGATGGGTACGATAACGTCACCCATGAGCAGGCCTGGCATGACAGCTTGCATGAGTCCATCATCGACGTGCAGCAAGCCGAGGGCTGCGAGCTGGTCATCAAAGAACATCGCCCGGACAACCCCTTGCGCAAGGCACTGCTCACGCCCAGCGACTGGAAGCTGCTGCGTCAATGCCCGTGTGCGGTACTGATGGTCAAGAGCGAGCGCCCATGGACAGGCGGCGCGATCTTGGCGGCAGTCGATGTAGGCAACAATGATGAAGACCATCGCCGCCTGCACGCCAGCATCATTGACCACGGCTACGCCATAGCAGGGTTGGCCAAGGGGCAATTGCACGTCATCAGCGCCCACCCTTCTCCCATGCTCGCCGCATCCGACCCGATCTACCAGCTTTCGGAAACCATCGAGCAACGCTACCGGGAAGCGTGCAAGGCTTTTCAGGCGGAATTCGATGTTCCCGACGACCATCTGCATATCGCCGAAGGGCCAGCGGATGTATTGATTCCTTATACGGAGAAGCAGCTCGATGCCGTGGTCACGGTAATAGGTACCGTAGCCCGCACTGGCATTTCAGGCGCCTTGATCGGCAATACTTCCGAGGTGGTGCTCGATTCGCTCGAAGGGGATGTACTGGTACTCAAGAGTGAAGAGGCTGTAGCGCACCTGGCGGAATTGGCGCGCAGTTGAAATCATTCGCTGTGCCCGGTCTGTCGTCCTGACGCTCCCACAGTTCGGGAAGCGGAAAGACAAAACCCCTACCTGCTCACGCAGATAGGGGTTTTGCGAAATGAATCTTGACGATGACCTACTCTCACATGGGGAAGCCCCACACTACCATCGGCGATGCATCGTTTCACTGCTGAGTTCGGGATGGGATCAGGTGGTTCCAATGCTCTATGGTCGTCAAGAAATTCTGTTGCCAGAACGTCCAGATGGACATGCCAGCCAATTCGGATATGTGAATTTGTGATGCAAACTTTCGGTTCGTTCGTCTTCACCACCGCAATTCGCAAAGCAAATTGCTTGGGTGTTATATGGTCAAGCCTCACGGGCAATTAGTATCGGTTAGCTCAACGCCTCACAGCGCTTACACACCCGACCTATCAACGTCGTAGTCTTCGACG